>PMWR01000613.1 GCA_003166055.1 Acidobacteriaceae bacterium | reverse complement strand
ACCGGCGTTGCCCAGGTGGTGACGCTGCCCTACGCGGGCGGAGACATCGGCTGGGCGGTTACCTACGTGCGGCGGTTTCCGAATGCGAAGCTGTCGGCGCTGATTGCGAAGGCGCCGTGGGTGCGGTACACCACGTGGGGCGGGGCGCCGCCGGAATAGCGAAGGGCTCGGAGCATGAGCGTGCCGTAACCGCGGCTTGATGATGGATACTCGTGGTGTGCGCGGGATGAAGCTTATTGCGGTGTTCTGGGGAGGTCTGGCGGGAGCCTCTCTCTGCGCGGCGCAGGTTGTTCCCGCATGGCAGTCCGCGGTAGCTCATGCGGCAAAGATTGCGCCGCAAGCGCGGATTATAGTGCTCGATTCGGCCACTGGACGGCTGGTTGCGTCAAGCCATCTGGCTGAAGCAGCGCGCACTCTCGCTTATCCCGGATCGGCCATGAAGCCGCTGATCCTTTACGGGTTGGTCGCCGGCGGGCGCTGGGATCCGTCGCGCCGCATCGCCTGCAGCCGCGAGCTGCACATTGCCGGCCACGCGCTGAATTGCAGCCACCCACCCGCGCCTGCGATGGACGCTCGACAGGCACTTGCGTGGTCGTGCAACACCTACTTTGCTACTGTGGCGGCCACGCTGGGACCGGGCGAGTTGCGCACGCTGCTGGCGCCCACCGGGTTGCTGGGACAGACGGGGCTGGCTGGAAGCCTTGGCAACGAAGCGACTGCGGATTTCCGCGACCCGCAAACGAACGACGAGAACAAGCTTGCGCTGCTCGGAATCAACGGCGTTCGGGTCACGCCGCTGGAGTTTGCCGTGGCTTACCGCTGGCTGGCGCTCCAGCTTGCCGCGCATCCCGAGACTGCGGCAGCGCAGGTGGTTCGCGCCGGCCTGGAAGACTCGGCCAGCTTTGGGATGGCTGGAGCAGCGGACCTGGGCGGCGTTCCCGTCGCCGGGAAAACCGGCACAGCCAGCACCGAGACCAGCGGCCACGGACCCACCCATGGATGGTTTATCTGCATCGCTCCGGCGCGGCAAACGAGCGCTATCATTGTTGTCTATCTACCCACCGGGAACGGGAACGATGCCGCCCATGTGGCTGCCGAGCTTCTGGCCCACTCGCCGTTAAGCCAGGCGAAGCCATGAAGCTTCTTGCGCACGCTGTTTTGTTGGCCGCAGTCGCGGTCGCAGGAGCCGGTCGAACTTCTGGGCAGACGGCAGCGCGTGTTCCCGCAACACTGCACGTGGGGCTGTGGACCCTCTGGCACGACAAGCAGATTTCGATTTCCCCGTCGCGGGAATCCGGCGCAGGTTTCAGGCTGTGTGCAGATTGCGCTGAGACGCCGCTCAAGCAGCTTTTGCAAGTGCGCGCGGAGGGAGATCGGGTGAGCGCCGAGGGCAAAGGCGAGGTTGAGTCTGTTTTTCTGGACGGCCCCGTCACCNNGCGAGCGAAAGCGGGTCCGCGGACAGTGTTGAGTCGATGAAGGCGCTGGCGATTGTGGTGCGGTCGTTTGCGCTGCATCAGCAGCACGGACACGCAGACTACGACCTGTGCGACTCGACGCACTGCCAACTGCTTCATTGGGTAGGCGGGTCGGGGCCCCCGCGGACAGGTCTTCGTCCGTGGGGTGATGAGTCTTCGAGGCAGACTGCGGCGCATGTTGCGACTTTGGCGACGGCAGGCGAAACGCTCTGGTTTCACGGCCAACGCACGCAGGCGTGGTTTCATCAGAACTGCGGCGGACGGACTGCTTCGCCAGAGGAGGTTTGGCCGGCAAGGATGCCGGGATCAAAGACGATGCCCTGGCTCGCCTCGCGCGCGGATCCATGGTGCACGGCTGGTGGCGCGCGGGAGTGGATGGCCGATATCACGCTTGGCGATCTCACCGCTGCGCTGGCTGCAGCGGGACTGGCGCGGCCGGGATGGAAGACGCTGACGGTTGCGCGACGGGGCGAATCGGGGCGGGCGGTGACACTGGCAGTTGGGGTGAATCAGGCTTCGGCGCCGATTTCAGCGGAGGATTTTCGGCTTGCTGTGGGGCGCGCATTGGGCTGGAACAAGATTCTCAGCACATGGTTTGAGATTGCGCCGCAGGGCGGCCATTTTCTCTTTCATGGGCGCGGGTCGGGGCACGGGGTGGGGCTTTGCCAGGCGGGAGCGGCGGCGATGGGGGCGGCGGGGCGCGACTCCGCGCAGATTCTTGCGCAGTATTTTCCCGGCGCGATAGCCGCGGACGAGGCGACGGGGCGGGAGTGGCAGGTTTTCAATGCGAAAGGCTTTGTACTGGAGACGCTGGACGCTGCGGATGCGGCTTATCTGCCGCAGTTGACGGAGGCGCTTGGCGAAGCGGAAAACCGGTCGGGTATTCCTCCAGGGCAGCCTGTTACGGTGCGCGCGTTTCGGTCCACGGGGGCGTTTCGCGACGCGACGCTTGCGCCGGGGTGGGTTGCGGCGTTTACCGAAGGCAACTGGATCGCAGCGCAGCCGCTGGCGACGCTGGCTTCGCGCAAGTTGCTCGTGCCCACTTTGAGGCATGAGTTTTTGCACGCTTTGGTTGAGGGTCAGGTTGCGGCGAATACGCCACTGTGGCTGCGCGAGGGGTTGGTGGAGGCGTGGGGCGGCGACGCGCATGCGGCCGGACAGGCGCCGGCGCTGAAATTCGACGAGGTTGATCGCGCGCTGGGCCATGCGGCGACGGAGGCCGAGTCGCAGGCGGCGCATCGGGCCGCGGGGTGGTATGCGCAGCGGCTGCTTGACCGCTATGGGCGCGGGCAGGTGCTGGCTTGGCTCCAGAACGGACTGCCGGCGAGCGCGGTTGCAGGCNNGTCGATTCGGGGTCGAAGGACCGCACCATCGAGATTGCCCAGGCATTTGGGGCCAAGACCAGTTTCCACGCGTTTGGCGGGCACGGCGAGCAGAAAAACGTCGCGCTTGATTTGTGCACGTCGGACTGGATTCTCCTGCTCGACGCGGATGAGGTGCTCACGCCGGAGTTGCAGAATGAGATTCGCACGGTGCTGGCCTCTGAAAAGCCGGCGTTTGACGCGTACTGGATTCCGCGGCTGAACCTTTATTTTGGACGATGGATCCGGCACGGAGGGTTTTATCCGGATCACAAGCTGCGGCTTTTCCGGCGGGGGGCGGCGCGGTTGAGCGAAGGAGTGGGGCCGCATTCGACTCCGCAGTTTGTCGGGCCCAGGGGCAAGCTCAAGGGCGATATGCTGCACTACGCCTATCCCACGCTGGGCATTTATCTCGAACACATGAACCGCTACAGCAACGAGATTGCGAAGCTGCTGGCGGCGAAGGGGCGGACGAGTCGGTCGCTGGCTGCGTTCGTGTGGAACGCGGTGGCGAACCCGGCGGCGACGTTTGTGTATAACTACCTTTTCCGGCTGGGATTTCTGGATGGGCGCGAGGGGCTGCTGCTGCACCTGAACCATTCCGTATACATCCATTGGAAGTTCATCAAGGCCTGGCGGATTGGGATGGGGAAAGAGTAGTCCCCACACCATCAAGCTCACAGTTTCACAGTTCCAAAGGGAGCCCCCCCTCCCACTCCCTCCCGGTGTGTTTGGAGCAAATTGTCTGTTTTCAATGGGTTGGCGGCAGGGTTCTATCGTAAGTACTTTGTTCTTGAGGAACCTGGAAGCCAAATTCCTGAAAACGGAGAACTTATGCGGAGTCGTGCGCGAGACCGAGCCGGGCGAGATGCCACGGAGGGTTTGCGCGCAATGCATAACTCTCAACTACATGGTAGCGGATTGAGAGATATAATCGGCAAAGGCGGTGTCGACGTAAGACGCTGATTCAAATACAGATAGATTGTAGGTCGAAAGAATTCTGGTTGACTAACCCAAATCTGGGTGGCTTTCGTCCGGCGGCGGGACTTCCGCCTTCGCGCCGAGTGACCGGTCGGGCGGCCCGGACAGCACGGGAACCGACACTTCGGCTTCGTCGGCTGGGGGTTGATTCGCGGTTGGCGCTTGATGGCCGAAGAGCGTCGCGGCCCAGGCGAGCAGCAGGACCCAACTGCCGACGGCAAGAATATAGGCGGCGGCCAGTTTCAGGCTCACATGCCAAATCTGTGTGGAGACGGCGCCGCTGGGCATGGCTTCAAAAAACTTGCCCGGCAGCCAGACGCCGATGACTGAGGCCGAGGCGACGCCAAGCCACCAGCGTCCGTTCCAGAGCATGCGCAGGAGCCTGCGGAAGGGCAAGCGCCAGCCCCATTGGGCAGACGCAGCGGCAAAGGGAATGAGCTTAGCGGGCACGACGATCCAGCGCAGAATCCACTCCGCAATGGTGAGCCAGCGGGTGATGTGATCGTAGGTGAACAGCGTTGCCCGCGCGTGGGCCGAAGCCTTCGAGTTCAGATATCCGGCCCAGAGCGGAATCTGGTCGTCGCACCAGTCAAGCAATGCCCAGAGAGCAACGCCAATCGCGATCCATACCAGCAGGGTCATGGCGCCCCAGACCAGCTTGACGCGCCGCCCATCGTCGCCGGCCAGNNTGCCAGCCATGCTTGTCGGGGAGGCGGGTCCAGGCGAGGCCCAGCAGGATCAGCAGCAGCGTGAGGCCGAACTGCAATGCAACCCAAATGCGGGCGTGGGAGAGACGGTGGACGAAGTTCTTCACGTTGCTCACGGCTGCACCTCGAAAAACTTAAAGAAAACCGCAGGTCCTTCGACTCGCTGCGCTCGCTCAGGATGACATGCATTTTTGTGGAGCGTCACTGCTGCACCTCCAGGGTTGCGGGATCGGTGGTGGCTTGAACATTGCTCTGGTACATGGGGCCTGCCTGCGCCGGGCTGACAGCGTACTTGCCTGGGTTGACCACCTTGAGTAGATACACATACTCGCTTCGGCGGCTGAACTCAGTATTGAAGAACGCGGCGCGGTCGTCGTGGAATTCTTCGCGCGTAAACCAGTCGGCCCACCAGTCGGGCTTGTTGTTGAGCGTGTAGAGGCCGCGGTTAGGCAGGAACTCGGTGCCCGCGGGGATGGGGTCTTCGGCCAGCAGGTACTTCCAGTCGGCGCCGTTCACGGCAAGCTTGACGGCGATGATATCGCCGACGTGGACCGGCCCCCGCAGCGGGACAAGGTCATAGGTAATGGGGTCGCTGGGCTTGGGCTGGTTTTTTTGGAGCAGGTAGTAGTCGCGGGTGATGTTGAGCGCGAGCTGGCCTTGCTGGAATTGTTTTTTATCGGCCGAATACCATGCGCTCTCGGTCGACCAATACGTGATACCGTTGCCGCTCTTGCGGAGGGTGACCTGTCCGCCGCCGGCAGCCTGCGCCGCGGTAACCTTGATCTTCCATGGGAGGGCGAAGGCGTCGGCGGGAGCGAAGTGATGCTTGCCGACGCTGACGCCGTTGACCAGCACTTCGACGTCAGAGGAGTTGGCCAGCTCGCCACTCAGCGAGAGGTAGTCGGTGAGGCCCTCGATGACCATCGCGGTCTGCTTGGTTGAGTACCAGTAGTCGCCATCGCGATGCTGGCCGAGCCACACGGCGGCTTTGGGCAGAAGGCCGCTCGCGCGGTTCTGGCGCACCAGCAGCTTGAGAGCGAAGGCTGTGGTTTCAGGGGAAGTGTCGCCCCAATACTCCATGAGGCCGTCGTAATTCCCTGCCCAGTAGGCATCCGCATCGGTGACTTTGGCCTTTTTCTCGAGCAGGGTGGCGGCTTCTTTGGCGCGGCTGTCGCCGGCTGCGTCGAGGGCGAGGCCGACGAGCGCAAGGCCTTCATCGCTGAGCTTGTCGCGGCTG
>PMWR01000290.1 GCA_003166055.1 Acidobacteriaceae bacterium | reverse complement strand
CCGATGTCCATGAGGATGTCGAAACGCAGGGCTGCGCCGGAGTGAAAGGCACGAAGCGCTTCGTCGTGGCGGCCACGGTGGCGCAGGCCGAGCTCGATGATTTCGTCGACGCGGGCTTGGGGCAGCTGGGCTACGAGATCGCGAATCTGGCGGTAGGAGTGGTGGGCAGCGGAGTAAAGCAGCGTGGCGGCCAGCTCGACTTCAAGAGTCTCGGTGCGTTCGACCAGGTCTACCAATGGAGCGTCGGCTATGGGGTGGTTGGCGAGGAGTTCAGCGGCGGCCTGGGTTAGATCGGCGCTAGTCTTCAGCAAGTAGTCGTTGGGCTGGGCGTATTTGACCAGGGTGGGTGCGGTGCGGACTTCGCGGGTGAAGAGCTGGGCTGCTTCGGCGGCGAGAGTGGGGTCGAGCTGCTGGACGAAGGCGGCGGCGGCCTGGGCGTTGACCTGCCAGGCGGGGCCAGTGGCGGCTTCGCGGAGCTTGAGGCCGAGGTCGCGGACCTCAGCGACGGGGTGGGAGAGCAGGCGTGAGACCTGGGTTTCAAGAGTGCGCGCGTTGACGATTTGGCCCAGCGAGGTGTTGGTGGCCAGGGGGAGCAGATAACGGGCTACATCGAAGGCGCGGGCTTTGAGTGTGCGCTCGTAGGCGTCGGGCTTGAAGGTCGGAGGGCAGGCGACGCGGCGGCGCAGAACTTCGAGGATAGCCGCGGTGGTGCGTTGATAGGTGTCGAAGAGGTTGCCGACGGTTTTGGCGTAGAGATCGGCGGAAGCGGAGTCCGATCCAAAATCGGGGAAGTACCAGCCGGATTTGAGGAAGTTTTGATAGCGTGTGGAACGTTCCTGGCCGTCCCAGCGCTGCTCGTCAACCAGGATGATGGCGGCGAGGAGGGAAAGCCGCTCGACGGCGAAGGCGATGTGGGCCAGGTCGGCGATGGAGCGGTGGCCGTATTGGAAGTAAAAAGTGTTGAGGAACTGCTCGGCGCGCTGGGCGCTGATTTCGTTGAGGGACTCGCGCATGGAGAGGGCGGAGCGGGAGTACTTGGCCATGGCGTAGGCGAGGACCTCAGGGTCGGCGCCGTGGACGGCGAAAACGTCGGTTTGGTTGCGGGCGCCGGGAGGAAGTAAAGTTTCACTGGACATGGATGATGGCTCGCGAACAGAATACGGCATTAGGGTACACGCGCGAATCTGCATCCTGGACAACGGTTCCTTCGTCGTTAAGGGTGACGGAAACACGAGACCGATCAGGCAGGGTTGGGTCATGCAGGAGTTTCAGGTAAGGACGTCGCAGAGGCCGCGGCCATTGCCCTCGGGGCGCTGGGCCTTGACGCAACGATGGAACGATCTGCTGTTTGCGCATTGGCCCGTGGCGGCTGCGCAGGTGGCGGCGCTGTTGCCCGAGGGCTTGCAGGTGGACACCTACCAGGGATCGGCATGGCTGGGGATTGTGCCGTTCTGGATGGACCGGATCAAGATGCGCGGAGTGCCGTCGTTGCCGGGGGTGCGGAGCTTTCCGGAACTGAACTTGCGGACGTATGTGCGCGAGCCTTATACGGGCGCGCGGGGAGTTTATTTTCTGTCGCTGGACGCGAGAAACCTGCTGGCGGTGGGGGTGGCGCGGACGTTTTATCATCTGCCGTACTACTGGGCGGAGATGAAGCTCGAACAGCGGTCAGAGCGGGAGTTCGATTTTTATAGCAGGCGCCATTGGAGCAAACGGCCGGTCATCTTCAAAGCGCGCTACCGGGGCCTCGGTCCAACGCGAAAGCTGGCGGAGAGCCGGAGCGGGTCGCTGGAGTATTTTCTGACGGAGCGTTATTGTTTGTTCTCGCAAAACAGGGCGGGACAGGTGGTTCGGGCGAATGTGCATCATGTTCCGTGGCCGCTGGAGGAGGCGGAAGCGGACATTGAGCGCAACGATCTGGCGGATGGGTTTGGGATCGATTTGCCGGCGATTGAGCCGGTGCTGCACTACTCGCGGCGATTGGCAGTGTATCTGTGGCCGGCGGAAGTGGTGAGACCGGCGATGGCGGGCAGGCAGGTGACAGCGACGGTGACGCCCCTGGGGTGAGAGAAGCAGGGAATAGGGAGTAGGGATTACTAAAAAGCAATCTTCGATTCAAACTAACTTCACAAACCCAGACTGACTTTGCACAACTTTTCGAACGACGGTGGGTTATCGCGGTAGACGGTTTGTTGAGCCTCGAAGATCTCTTCGTGCTGACTCATGTGCTCTTATCCAACCGCAGCTGATGCAATTCGGCAACGAGTTCGTGCGAGCACGAATCGAGAAACTTCTGCAGTTGATTCTCTTCTTGAAAGCATGAGAGGTAATGCGGGATTGCGCCTGCGTGCGGCCTTTGGCGGCCTCAGGAAGAATCTCTGAACGAAACGTACTAATGGACTTATGCGACTTTCACATTGCATGAGTTACACAACCCCTGAAATGAGACAACATCAGAAAGGTGTGACCGATTATGGAAACCATGACGCAGCGCAGATTTTCAACGAGCGCATTGATTTTGCTGATGGCTGCCGGTTTGGCGGCGGCAGGCTGCAGCAGCGGATCGAACCAGAATACGACTACAACTACAACTCCGGTAACCGAGACCGCACCGGCGTTTGTGGTGGGCACGGACGCGCCGATGGCGAGCGTGGTTTCGTTTGCGGTGCAGGTGCAAAGTGTGAACGCAGTGAACGCGAGCGGGAACAGCGTGCCCCTGATCAGCGGCACGCCGACAGTGGATTTCGCTCGGTATAACGGGCTGCAGGCGCTGGTTGACCTGAACGATGTGCCGGTCGGGACGTATACCAGCATTTCAATCACGCTGGGCAGCGCGGCCATCGGGTATCTGAACGTGCCGGCGAGCGGGCCGCCAACCATACAAACGGAAAATGCGGTTTATCCCTCCTCGGTAGCCACGTATACGTATACGGCAACCCTGGCTTCGCCGCTGGTGGTTGCACAGGGTGAGCCGGTTGGGCTGCGCGTGGACCTGGATCTGCGCAAGACGATCGTGGTGGACGGAAGCGGAGCCATCACAGGTGGTGTAACGCCGACGTTCGATGTGAAGGCGGTAGGGATTGGCGACGCCGGCGCCTACGTCGACTGCTTCGATGCGGCGGTGGTGAGCGTGAACGCGAGCGGACAGTCGTTTGTTGTGCAAGGGCCTCACGGCGAGCAGTTCACCATTAATGTGAACGGGCAAACTGAGTGGGAGAACGGCGAGAGCATCAGCGAACTGACGACCAGCAGCATTGTGACGGTGTCGGGCGTGCTGGACAAAGTGGACCAGACGCTGGATGCCGACGATGTGGGGATTCTTTCACAGGATGGCTTCTATGCGGGCGGACAGATTACCTACGTTCAGCCGGCATCAGGAACAGCGAGCAGCTTTGACCTGTATGTGCGCGGATTGCTGCCGACGACGACCGGGATCACGCTGGGACAGATTGCGACTGTCGATCTGAGCGGGAACGAGAAGTTCTTTATTTACTGGTGGCATAATCCGCTGACGCAGTTCCTCTTCAACTCAAGCCAGCTTTTGCCGGGTCAGCATGTATCGGTGGGCGGACCGGCGACGGGCGCGGCCAACGCCGGCGCAGTGACGGTGAAGCGCGTGGTGCTGCGGCACTGGGGCTTTAACGGCACGGTGGTGGCCAACAGCGCGGACACGGCGAACGGAACATTCCAGATGAAGATCAACGGCTTTGCCGGCGTGCTGATTCCGCAGACGGTGACGGTCTACACGGCAGCCAAAACAGATTTCCGGGATGGCTTGACCGGGGTGAGTGACGTGACCGGCAATGTGCGCGTGGTCGGTCTGCTGCTGAAGGATCCAACGTCAGGGAACACGATATTGCTGGCGCACTACGTGGACGCGCTCGAGTAGGAAAGGCAGTTTTCAGTTGTAAGTTGTCAATTGTCAATTGTAAGTTGTAAGCGCCGGAGCTGCATTATGCGGCTCCGGCGTTTTCTTGTGCGTAGAAGCAGATTACAGGTTGCAGATGACAGATGGCAGGTTGGGATTCCAAGCGAAAGATTCAGCGCGTGGTTGAGCTTGTTGCTTGCCGCGAACGGTTGAGATGTGCGCACTTATAATGGGGGACGGAAGGGCGCGGGGCGTTGTGCGCGCAAGGTTGACCAGAGATATATGGCGAGTTTGCAGGGGCGGATTGCGCTGGTGACGGGAGCTAGCCAGGGAATTGGACGGGCTTGCGCGGTGGAACTGGCGCGGGCCGGGGCGACAGTGGTGCTGGCGGCGCGCAACGAGGTGAAGCTGGCCGAGGCGGTGGCGGAGATTGAGGCCGCAGGCGGACAGGCGGCGGCGATTCCGCTGGATGTGGCCAGCGAGGAATCGATCAAGGCGGGGGCGAAGGCGGTGCTGGAAAGGTTCGGCAAGGTGGAGATCCTGGTGAACAACGCGGGGATTACGCGCGATGGGCTGGCGATGGCGATGAAGCGCGCGGACTGGGACGCTGTGCTGGGGACGAATCTGACCGGCGCATTTTTGCTGACCCAGGCGGTGCTGCGGCCGATGCTGAAGAATCGCTGGGGCCGGATCATCAATGTCTCAAGCGTGGTGGGACGGACGGGGCAGGCCGGGCAGGTGAACTACGCGGCGTCGAAGGCGGGGCTGATCGGGCTGACGCGGTCGCTGGCGCGGGAGGTGGCTTCGCGGGGCATTACGGTGAACGCGGTGGCGCCGGGTTACATTGAGACAGCGATGACGGCGGTGCTGGACGAGAAAGTGCGCGCGGCGATGATGGCGGAGATTCCGCTGGGGCGCGCGGGAACGGATGTGGAGATTGCGCAGTCGGTGGCGTTTCTGGCGTCGGATGCGGCGGGATATATTACGGGCCAGGTGCTGGATGTGAACGGTGGGATGTTCATGGGGGGATGAACAGGCTGCGGAAAAAGACCTGATTTTGGCTGTATTCGGGGAAAATGACGCAGGGGCTAAAGCCCGCTCTCTCGTCCTAAGTAACTTACGGCACGACTGAAGTCGTGCCCTTTCGCACATCTACGTCGAGTTGGAGTTTTTCCGCAGCCTGTGAAGCCCGTTACAGGGTTGGATTATTGTTCCTTACCCCTTTCAAACTGTCGCACCGTAGAGCATTGTTGATTAGATAACGGCGCACCTCCGATAAGACATTCGAGATGGTGCGCATGGCGACAGAAGGCATAGCGGCGAAATGCCCGAGATCGGCGCTGGTTGAGCCGGCACCGTTCGAGCCGGCACCGGCCGATCCAGCGGGCGGCGCCCTGCGGTATGTGGCGCGGCAACCGATTCTGGATGTGCGCGGGCGCGTGCACGGCTACGAACTGCTATTCCGTGCGGGGCCTGAGGCGGCGTTCCGCGGAGACGGCGACCTGGCGACCCGCACCATGCTGGACAATACGGTGATCTTTGGCCTGGAGAAGCTGACGGCCGGGTTGCCCGCGTTTGTGAACTGCACCAGGGAGGCTCTGACCGGAGAGCTGGTGAAGGTGCTTCCGCCGAGCATGACGGTGCTGGAGATCCTGGAGACACTTGAGCCAACTCCGGAGCTGATTGACGCGTGCCGCAAGCTGAAGGCGGAAGGCTTCAGGCTGGCCCTGGACGATTTTTGCTGGAGGCCGGGGATGGAGCCGCTGGTGGAGCTGGCGGACTACATCAAGGTGGATTTCATGCAGTTGGACACGGCAGGTCGCGCGGAGTTGCGTCAGCGTCTGGGCGACCTGTGCGTGGCCATGGTTGCGGAAAAAGTGGAGACACAGGAGGAATACAAGCAGGCGTGCCTTGAGGGTTTCACGCTGTTTCAGGGGTACTACTTCTGCCGTCCGATTCTGCTGAAGAACCGGAAGGTTCCCGCCAACCGGATGTCGTACCTGGAGCTTCTGCAACTGTTGCAGAGCGAGGCGATCGACATGCACCAGTTGAGCCAATTGGTGAAACGGGACGCCGCACTGACCTACCGGCTGCTGCGCCTGGTGAACTCGCCGGCATGCGCTGTGCGCCAGGAGGTGCGTTCGATCGAGGCGGCGCTGGTGATTGTGGGCGAGGATGTGTTTCGGCGCATCGCCATGCTGGCCATCACCAGCGAATTGAACACGAATCAGCCGCCGGAGATTTTGCGCATGGCGTTTGTGCGGGCCTGTTTTTGCGAACTAGCGGCCGGGTTGTGCGCGCTTGAGCGGCGCGAACAGTACCTGGTAGGCATGTTCAGCATGCTGCCGGCGATGCTGCGGATGCCGATGGGGGACCTGGTTCAGGCGCTGGCGCTGCGGCAGCAGATTCGCGATGCGCTGCTGGGCGCGGTGAGCCTGGAGAGCAGCCTTCTGCGCTGGACCGAATGCCACGAGCGGGGCGAATGGGTGCGATGCGATGCAATCGCACAGTCCTATGGTCTGAATCGGGAAGAACTGATGCGCTGTTACACCGAGGCGGTGGTGTGGGCGGAGACGGCGCTGCACTTTGCCGGATGAGCACGGAGGATGGGTTGAGATGATTCCATCGGCTCACGCTTCGCTGATAAGGAACAGGATGGAGGATGGAAAGACCCGAGGGCCGATGGTTGGCCATTGTGGTCTCCCACCCATCGAGCAAAAAGACGCTCGATGGATGGGGCACGGCGGATTCTGTTCACGCTTGAGTTGAAAATGCTTTAAGATCTGGCGGCTATTTCGCGTTCAGGCTTTCTTCGGGCAACTGCTCATAACTGACGAAGGCGAGTTTGAGGCCGTCGGGTGACCACGACGGAACGTTGATGGTTCCCTGCCCGCCGAAGAGCCTGGACAGAACGCGGATGGATTTGTCCTTCATCGACATCAGGCGGAGTTCCACATCCTTGCCGCCGGGATGACCGGTGACGCCCGGCTCGTA
>PMWR01000304.1 GCA_003166055.1 Acidobacteriaceae bacterium | reverse complement strand
GCAAATCTGAGATTTTGGCTCAAGGTTCCCATGGAAGGCTCTCCAGGCGGAAGAATCCCCGTGCATGTAGGATGACCTACGTTTAGACGAAGGAAAGAGTTCGAAGGTGTTCGAATCTCCCTGGAGCAGGCGCGACACCACCCCGATGTGGCAGTCTAGAAGATTGGAGGAGTTTATTCCCTATGCCTGCTGAAACTGTTGCCGCCGTCGTTCCATCGGAAGACATCCACGCCTGGGAGGCGGGCGGCGCCACATCCGCCGAGGCGCTCTCCGCGTGGGTCAGTGCGCGGCTGGCAGCGCATGAGGCCGCCTTGGCCGCTTTGCTGGCTGTTGAAGGCCCGCGCACGCCAGAGAACTCATTGCGGCTGTTTGATTTGGCAATCGAGCAGCTTAGCCTGGCCGGAGCGCAGGCCGGCGTGCTCAACTCCGTGGCCGCCGACAAGGCGGTGCGCGACCAGGCGCAGGATGAGGCGCAGCGCGTGTCCATGGCCGGAAGCGCTTTGAGCCTTAACCGCGCGGTTTACGATGCGCTCGCGGCAATCGATCTTGAAGGCGCAAGTCCGGCGACGCAGCATTTTGTTCAGCGGACGCTGCTCGGGTATCGACTGGCCGGTGTCGATAAGGACCAGAAAACCCGCGAATACCTGCAAAGCCTACACGAAAAGTCGACGCGTCTTTCGCTGGAGTTCAGCCGCAACATCCAGGAGGGCGGCAAAACCATCGAGGCCACGCTGGCTGAGCTGGACGGCCTGCCCGCCGACTACCTGGCTCGCCATGAGGCCAACAGCCAGGGCGTAATTGCCCTGACTACCGATCAGCCCGACATGCAGCCGGTGATGATCTTTGCCACCTCCGCGGCGCTGCGCGAGCGCATGTTTCTGGCCTACAACACGCGCGCGTATCCGGCGAACCAGCAAATCCTGCTCGACCTGCTGGCCACGCGCCAGGAGATTGCGACGGTTCTCGGCTTCCGCAGTTGGGCGGACCTGGCTACTGCCGACCAGATGATGGGCTCGGCGGCAAACGTTCGCACTTTCCTGGCCAAGCTTGACGAGGCCAGCCTGGAGGGTGCGCGCCGCGAACACGCCCTGATTATCGACTTCGTTCGCAAACAGCAGCCTGATCTCAAGGAGATCGACATTACCAGCCGCGGCTACTGGTATGAACAGTTTCGCCGCTCGGCTTTCGACTTCGACTCGCAATCCGTTCGCCCCTATTTTCCTTACCCGCAGGTCGAGACCGGGGTGCTTGAGACCGCGGCCAGACTTTTCAAGGTTGAATTCCGCCGGTCAACGGCTTCCGCGTGGCATCCCTCGGTTTCAGTCTTCGATGTGTTTGACGAGGGCGAGCGGGCGGGGCGCTTCTACCTCGACATGCACCCGCGCGAGGGTAAGGACAAGTGGTTCTCCGCCGCGCCCATCGTGACCGGTGTGCGTGGCCGCGCATTGCCCGAGGCTGCGTTGATCTGCAATTTTCCCGGCGGGAGCGGGGGCGAGTCGAGCCCGAGCGAGTCGAATCAGCACGTCGATCCAGGCCTTTTGCAATACTCCGACGTGGTGACTTTTTTCCACGAGTTTGGTCACCTGATGCACGCCATTCTTGGTGGACGCACCGAGTGGGCTGGGCTTTCAGGCTTTGCCACCGAGGGAGATTTCATCGAGGTGCCCTCGCAGATGCTGGAAGAGTTCTTCCGCGACGAGAAACTGCTGCAGGCCTTCGCCAAACATTACGAGACCTCGGAGACGCTGCCCGCGGAGGTCATTCGGAAGATGAAGCTCTCGGGGGCATTTGGCCGTGCGGACTGGCTGCGCTCGCAGCTTTACTACACCACGCTCTCGCTCGATCTGCACGATCAGGACCCCGCGGCCATCGACCTCGACGCGACGACCAAGAACCTCTACCAGCAATTGCAGCCGTGGACGTGGCTCGACGGCAATCGCATGTACGCGAGCTTTGGGCACCTGATCGGCTACTCGTCGAACTACTACACGTATGCGTTCGACAAGGTGATTGCGCTGGACTTCTTCGCCCAGTTCGATCCCAAAGACCTCATCGGCTGCGACGCCGGCGCGCGCTATCGCAAGACAGTGCTGGAGCAGGGCGGATCGAAACCGGGCAGGCAGATGGTGCGCGACTTCCTGGGCCGCGACGAGGAGTTTGCCGCGTTCAGCGATTGGCTGAATGAGGAGTTCGACGGGGAGCTTTCAGCTGTTGGTTCTTAGCTTTTAGCTCGGACGCGCGACGACGGACGGGCGCGGGCTGAATGCTAGCGGAGACGGGATGATGATTGAAGCCGATTTTCGCCGCATTGCGCTCAGCTTCGAGGGCGCCGAGCAGGGTTCGCACTTCGGCGCCACCGATTTTCGCGTCGGCGGGCGCATCTTCGCCACGCTTGCCTCCATCAGCGAGGGCTACGGCAATCTCATGCTGACGCCGGAGCACCAGGCAGCCTTTGTCCAGGAGCAGCCGAGGATCTTTCTGCCCATTGCCGGCGGCTGGGGCAGGATGGGCATGACGCATATCCGCCTGGCAGCGGCGGATGAGGACACGCTGACCGGCGCGCTGCATACCGCGTGGAAACTGCGCTTAGAGAAGAACAAAAGGCCGGGCAGGAAGAAGGCTGCTTCCGTAGAACGGCCTGGCGGAGCAAAGCCCAGCTCACAAGGAAGGTCCTCCTGAATTCAATGAGTGCTATACTTGTATAGCGCCACAACAAAGGAGGTTCGGCATGCTCGCAATTCGTCTTCCCGAAGAGGTGGAAAAGCGCCTGGACGCTCTTGCCAAAGCCACTGGCCGGACCAAGACCTTCTATGCCCGTGAGGCCATCCTCGAGCATCTGGAAGATCTCGAGGACATTTATCTGGCCGAACAGGAGTTGGCCGACATTCACGCAGGCCGGGTCAAGACCGTTCCTCTTGAGGAAGTGATGAAGGAACTTGGCATGGTCGATTGAACTAGGCCCGCGGGCTCAACGCCAACTGAAACAGCTCGATCCGCAGGTTGCCCGCAGACTCTCCCGCTTTCTTTTTGAACGTATCGCTCCTCTCGACGACCCGCGCAGTATCGGCGAGGCGCTGAAGGGCTCGGAACTCGGTGAGCTCTGGAAGTATCGCGTGGGCGACTACAGAATCATTGCCAGCATTGAGGACAAGTTGGTCCGCATTCTTGTCGTTCGTATTGGAAACCGGCGCGAAGTCTATCGTTAATCCTTTCCTGTGCACCCATCCGCTACGATGGATCCATGGCAGACGTAAGGGACTTCAAAGGCAAATGGGCTCTGGTCACCGGGGCCAGCGCGGGCATTGGAACGGCTCTGGCGCGGGAGCTGGCCAGCCACGGCGCAAAACTCATTCTCACGGCGCGGCGCAAGGAGCGGCTGGAGTCCCTGGCCGCCGAGCTGACCGCGAAGGGAACCGAAGTCCGCATCGTGGTTGCGGATCTCAACGAT
>PMWR01000457.1 GCA_003166055.1 Acidobacteriaceae bacterium | reverse complement strand
GGTCCCTGGGTTTGAACCGTAGGGTTAATCGTATCTACGCTGGTTGTTGTTCCTGCTATGGGCGACTCCACGGCGGTCACCGACCCGCTTTGTCCAGCGCGCCCAGACAAAGGAAGTGGATTTGCTCGTGGGGTCTGCGATTGGGCCGGGCGCGGCAAGATGAACAGGGTACCCAGGCAAAGGATCGCGCCAGGTACCCTCATCCGGAAAATTGGCGCCGTCGTTGTCTTCCGATGATTCATATCAAGGTACCTCGTCCTTAACTGAGCTGCTTTCGGAATCGCCAGACGCTGAGCGAGCCAAGCACCAGCGTAATAATGAGCAAGCTAAGGAAGTTCGGCCAAAGGTCCAAAATTCCACTGCCCTTGAGCATGCTTCCACGCGCGATGGTTGCGAAATGGTGAATGGGATTCAGTACCGTGAAAGGCTGCAACCATTTCGGCATTGCCTCAACCGGATTGAGTGCTCCAGACAAGGATGAAAGCGGCGGATTGACGAAAAAGCACGTGAGTTGCGCTTGTTGGGCCGACTTACTGAACGTGGAAATGACAGTGCCGATGCTGATGCCGGACAAAATGCACAGCGCGCCACCGGCAACCAGAAGAAGAACATTGCCGTGGAAGGGAACACCGAACGCAAATTTGAGGACACCGATGGCCAGGAACATCATCAGGAATAACAGCAAAAACAGCGGCGTAATTTTGGCGATGATGATTTCTGAAGTAGAAGCCGGGGACATAAGCAACTGTTCGAGCGTCCCCGCTTCCCGTTCGCGCACCATAGCCGCGGAGCTAATAAGGGAGCTATCGAGGATTAACAGCAATCCGAGCACACCGGTGACGATAAACCATGAATCAACCAGACCGGGGTTGTAGAGAAAAGCCGGTTCAAGCTGCACTTGGCCGTTACGGGCGAGGTTTGATCCGTCAACTGGCTGGATTCGGACATGAATTCCCTGGCTCCGAAGTCCCTGGTTGAATCTCTGGATCATGCTTTCTGCATAACCGCGGCTGATCGTGGCTGTGTTTGCATTGGTGGCATTGAGCAGGAATTGAATAGTGGTCTCACGATCGCGGAGGAGATCCCGCGCATAGTTGTAAGGAACCACCATCCCGGCATCGGCTTTGCCCTGGCTGACCGCATCTCCCAGTTGGTCAACCGATGAATAGTAGCCCGCGAGACGGAAACTCTTGCTCTCGGTCAACGTCGCTATCAGTTCTCGACTCTCGGGTGTCCGGCTATCATCGACAATGGCGAGAGGAACGTTCGACACCGCCGCGCTCAGCGCAAACCCTACGAGCATTAACTGAATAACGGGCAGGACGGTTAGAGTAAACATGAGTTTGCGATCATGGCGAGTCTGGGCAAACTCCTTCTTGATCAACGCGCGCAGACGATAATTGAACAGATAGTTTGAGAGCTTTGTCATGACTTAGGCCTTCACCTGCATCTTTCTCATGCCTTGCCATGCGACGCCGTAGAAGATGGCTCCAATTGCGCCGATGATGAGAACCTTGGACCACATTGCAGGCCATCCGCCGCCCTGCAAGAGCGCGTCGCGAACGATCTCGATGTAATACCGGCCCCAGACGAGGCTTGAGATCCAACGGAGTCCAGCCGGTATGTTTTCGACGGGGAAGATCAGGCCGGAGAGCAGGAACACGAGCAGAAATCCGCCAAAGGCCACCGCTTGCAAGGCCGCGGCCTGATTGGGGATGATCGCTCCGACCATGGTTCCAAACGCCGCCACGCAGAAGGCATAGAGGACGGTGGCGATCATAGCGGGGGTAGGATCGCCGGCAAAACTCAGGCCAAACCAGGTGAACAGAAGCAAGGACATGATCAGACACTCCGCGAGCGCCACGATCATGAATGCAATGATTTTCCCCAACAGGAATTCATGTGCGGGAATGCTGGAGACGTAAACCTGCAGAATCGTCTTCAGCTCACCCTCTTTTGCCATGGCAAGGGCGGCCAGCAGTGGCGGGAACATGGAGATGCCGAGCACGAATATCCCCGGGCCGTAGAACTTCTTTGAAGAGAGTCCGGGGTTGAACCAGAGCCGAATGGCGGTCTGGATCGGTCCTGTTTGCGCTCCGCTCGCCTGCTGGTTGTACGAGGTCGCTATCTGGCCGGCATAAGCCGTGACCAATTTGGCCGTGTTTGCATCCGATGCGTCCACTAGAAACTGGACGGGAGCGCTAACGCCGCGAGCCATGTCCCGGCCGAAGTGCGACGGGATGATCAGCACGGCTCGCGCAGCATTGGAGGCAAGGGCCTCCTCGGCGGTTTTGTCTACCGGCCATGAGACCACCTTTAAAGTTATCGAAGCCCGGAAGGCGTCAACAAGACTATTGGACGCCGTTGAACCGTCAAAATCCTGCACGACAATTGGAAGCTCGTTCACGGTGAGCGAGAGCGCCGAACTCATCAACAGAAGCAGGAATACGGGAAGAGCAAGGGCCAGCGCCAGGGTGCGCCAGTCTCGCACAATCTGTGTTAGCTCCTTCCGCATTTGCGCAATGATTCGCCTCATGCGTGCACTCTCTCAGTCATCGGTGGCCGCCTTCCCCTGAGCGCGCGCTTTCTCAACGATGGAGATAAACACGTCTTCGAGTGAGAGGGGGATTTCTCTCCCGCTGGTCACGTGGACCCCGTTCTCTTCAAGCCGCTTTGTGGTTTCCTTGATGGCGGCAGCAGGGTCTT
>PMWR01000448.1 GCA_003166055.1 Acidobacteriaceae bacterium | reverse complement strand
TCCAACGCTGCCTCGGCAGCCAACTCGATCAAACCAGCGGAAATCTTTCCCTCACCCACAGTCGTTCCCTCGCAAGCACTTCACTCATCATGGATGATAACTGACCGCTGTTCGCTCGCCCGTTGCGCTCACTCGTTCCTCGTGTATTCTGGTTCCCAGATGCGGCACGCGCTTTCCATTTTCCTGATTCTGTTCTTCGGTCTGGGGCCCCTTGCGGCAACCCTGCGCGCCGACGACGACTCAGGCCTGCCCGCCTGCTGCCGCCGCCATGGCGCGCACCGCTGCGTCATGTCCATGACCATGGCCGCCATCATGGTGCAATCGGACGGCAAGCCGATTCTGTCCGCCCCGTCCACCTGCCCTTATTTCCCCGGCTACAACGTCGCACCCTCAACCACGCCTCTTGCCCTGGCCGCGCCGACCGTCAGTATGCCTGCTCTGCTCGCGCAACCGCGCACCCTAGCCGCCGCGCGCGCCGCTGCCCGCCTCAGCAAGCTTCGCACCCGCGCCGGCCGCGGACCTCCTGCTTCCTCCCACAGCTAACTCTCTCGTCGAAGACATTGTTTCGGACTTGAAAGGCAACGGTCGCGGTCCGCGCACTCGCGGAGTGGTCCTTTGACTTTGACAGCCCCAGCGGAGATTTTCTTCGCAGTCCGCATTGTTTTTGACGCTTCCCCGCGAGCCCAAGGCATCCGCCCGCTCCTGTAGAGAGCCCCCCGATGCCTGCGCTTAAGCCAAATCGTTTCCGGAGGATCTTTTCATGCGACGCCGTAATATTTTTGCCACTGCACTGTTCCTCGCGGCTTCCCTTCCCGTATTCGCCACGATCTTCGGCTCCGTTCGCGGCGTAGTCCATGATCCCCAGCATCGTCCAATCCAGGGAGCGCATCTGACCCTGAAAGCTCAAAACTCGGATTGGACGCAATCGCAGGATTCCGACGATCACGGTGAGTTTATATTCACCTCCGTACCCATCGGGAATTACACGGTGACGGTTTCGTCGATGGGCTTTCAGCAGATGAGCCAGGGCGTAATCGTTCAGTCGGACACCAGCCCGGTGCTCCATCTCCAATTGGCCATCGAAGGCGTGAACGAAAACGTCTCTGTGACGGAAACTCCGGGGCAGGCGCCCATCGACAGTGCTACGCCGACGACCATGCTGAGCCGCACAGACATTCAGCAAACTCCAGGAGCCGACCGCACCAATGGCATGGAGATGATCACCGATTACGTTCCGGCCTCCTATGTGACCCACGACATGCTCCACATGATGGGAGGCCACCAGGTCAACTGGCTGATCGACGGCGTCCCCATTCCCAACACCAACATCGCCACCAACCTGGGGCCGCAGATCGACCCCAGGGACATCGATTATCTCGAGGTGTATAGCGGCAGCTACGACGCCGACTATGGAGACCGCGCCTACGGAGTCTTCAATGTCGTGCCGCGGACCGGCTTCGAGCGCGACAGGGAATGCGATCTCGTAATTACCGCCGGTAGTTTCTACCAAACCGACGACCAGATCAGTTGCGGAGGGCACACGCCTCGCTTCGCCTATTATGCGAGCTTGAACGGAAACCGCAGCGCGTACGGCCTCCAGACTCCCATCCCCCAGGCGGTTAACGATGCGGTCAACGGCTACGGCGGGTTCGCTTCGTTCATCTTCAACCCCGACGCGAAAAACCAGTACCGGTTAGTCACTTCGTTGCGGAGGGATTACTATCAGATTCCGATTGACCCCGATCCGAACTCAATTGGAAACCAGGTCTATCCATCCAGCGGCCTGCATGACGCCGAAAGCGAGCCCGACGGATATGTCACTTTCTCCTGGGTTCGCACCTTCAGCCCCAATACGCTCCTCACGGTTTCGCCGTTCTACCACTACAACGGCGCCGACTACAACGACGGACCGAACGATACCCCGGTCATCTCGACTGTCTATCAGAACGCCAACTACGAGGGGGCCCAGATCGCAATCAACCAGAACTTCTGGAAGAACGACCTCCAAGGCGGCCTTTACAGCTTTGGCCAGCACCAATCGAACTACTTCGAGAACTATTTCACCGACGGCACCCCAAACGTTCCCTCCTCTTCGATAGGCGTGAACGGCGGATTGGTCTCCGAATTCATCAACGATAAATTCAAGGTGACTCCCTGGTTCACTTTGATCGCCGGGCTGCGTGAAACGCAGTTCGACGCCACCATATCCGAGCATGCAAGCGACCCTCGCCTTGGCGCTGCCTTGCGAGTCCCGCGCTTGAATTGGGTGCTCAGCGGCTTCTATGGCTACTACTACCAGGCTCCGCCACTATCCACCGCCACCGGCCCGCTCCTCGACCTGGCGAACGGACAGAACTTCACCTTTGCTCCCCTTCACGGCGAGCGGGACATCCAATGGCAGTACGGCGTCACCATTCCGTATCGCAGCTGGACCTTGAGCGCCAACAACTATGAAACCCGGGCCGAGAACTGGCTGGACCACAACAATATCGGCGAGTCGAATATCTTTTGGCCGATCACCTGGTCTTCGGCGCTCATTCAAGGATGGTCACTGACCCTGCGCTCTCCCAACGTCTTCAACCATGGCCAGTTTCACCTCGCCTATGCAAACCAGATCGCGCAGGCAACCTCACCCATCACCGGAGGCCTGATCTGCCCGGCCCCGGTCACTTCCGCATGCCCGCTCGACATTCCACCGGGGCTAGCACCGGTAGACCACGACCAGAGAAACACGTTGAACGTGGGCTTCAATGGCATTCTGCCCTGGAAGACCTACGCTTCAACAAATGTCTACTACGGCTCGGGATTCACCAATGGCCTCGACGGGACGCCCCAGGCGCAGTATCCCGGTCCTTATCTGCCCAGCCACACCACCTTCGATTTCGCCATCGGCAAGACCTTCGCCGAGANNTGACCTTCGGCGGATTCCACTGGAACGATCCACGACAGATTTACGGGGAGTTCCGCTACCGGTTCAACTATTAATTGCTTTGGGTCCTCCACCGGCTTCGCCGACCCACAGGGGATGAAACTGTGCCCCATCCATCGAGCGTCTTTTTGCTCGATAGGTGGGAGAGCACAAAAACCAACCGTCGGCCATCGGGCCTT
>PMWR01000103.1:1086-2733 GCA_003166055.1 Acidobacteriaceae bacterium | reverse complement strand
GATAACACGATTCCGGACCAGGTTGCGGGGATGAAGGACCTGGCAACGCAGTATCCGTTCATCGATCTCGATCATGTTGGGATCTATGGCCACTCGGGCGGCGGCAATGCAACGGCCGCGGCGATGTTTCATTTCCCGGACTTCTTCAAGGTGGGGATTGCCGAAAGCGGCAATCACGACAATCGCGACTATGAGGATGACTGGGCAGAGAAATGGGCAGGCATCGAAGAGAAGCAGGCCGATGGCACAAGCAACTACGACTCACAGGCAAATCAGAACACTGCGAAGAACCTGAAGGGTCACTTGCTGCTTGCGCACGGGACCATGGACGACAACGTTCCGCCCAATAACACCCTGCTGGTTGTCGACGCGTTGATCAAGGCCAACAAGGACTTCGACCTATTGCTGATCCCAAATGTTCCTCACGGCTACATGGCTGCTTCTCAATACACGATGCGGCGACGTTGGGACTACTTTGTGCGCTATCTTGCCGGCGATGAACCACCGAAGGAGTACGAGATGAAACCGTGGTCCGCGGTCCAGGCGGCGACGCGCGGAGGGCCATCCAATCCTGATGTACCGGATGAGGATATTCAGGGCGACCCGAACCTTTGACCCCAAGGGCATAGCCAGCGCGACACCCTGTACCCAAAGCGCTGAAACACGGGGCTTGCGAGCACCAGCGATGGCGTGCTTTGAAAGCTGAAAACCGATCTGCGCGAGTTCCGGCATCGTGATCCATTCAGGATGTCAGGCTTTTAGAAGGGGCGCAGGAGAGGGGGCCGGGTCCAGCGCCAACTTTGGTGTATCAAACTGCACACCACCAGCCGGCCCGATGGATGGCACACATCCGCCCACTCATGGTAATCTCACATTAGACACTTGAAGAGTGGATCTGAGAAGACAAGAGGAGTAACACACGCCGTGCTGGCGACTGCTAAGAAAACTACCCTGATCGAAAGCTTCCGCACCCATGATTCGGACACCGGTTCACCGGAGGTCCAAATCGCGATTCTGAGTGCGCGTGTTGCTGAACTGACCGAACACTTCAAAACCCACAAAAAGGATCACGCATCCCGCCGTGGATTGTTGCAACTGGTCAGCAAGCGCCGCCGCCTGCTGGATTACCTGAAGACGCACGATGCAGATCGCTATCGCGACGTGATCGGCAAACTCGGTATCCGCAAGTAATCAGAAGGCAAACCCAGAAAGCCAACTTTGACACGGAAGCGCTCAGACCGATTGTTGGTCACGGCCCCCGTTCTACCCAGAACCTGGGACCATGGTGTACCTGGCGAACCGAACCCGCTGCCAGGGCTTGCGCACAGCTATCGTCTGCGCGCGGCCCGGGTGCACAGCCCGAAAGACAGAATGGGAGAATCCTCTCCCGCGCGCGGAACCCACTCATCTGCGCACCCTCTGCTCCTTCACGGCAGCTTCGGACCTTTCCCAACGCCCAACGGCGCCTTCCCACCACAAATTTCCCAAGCGAAAAAAATGAAACGAGGACTCTATGTCTAAGCATGAAGTATCTGTCGAGCTTGCCGGCGGCAAGCGGTTGGTCTTTGAGACCGGCCGCATGGCCAAGCAAGCCTCTGGCGCCGCACTGGTAACCACGGGCGAAACCGTGGTGCTGGCAACTGCTGT
>PMWR01000103.1:0-1059 GCA_003166055.1 Acidobacteriaceae bacterium | reverse complement strand
GACGTGGTCGGCATCAACGCCGCCGCGGCAGCGCTGGCGCTTTCCGACATCCCCTTCAGCGCCACGGTTGGCGCTGTGCGCGTAGGCCGTGTGAATGGCGAGTTTGTCATTAATCCCACCTACGCCGAGCGCGCTGAGACTACGGTCAACATCATGGTTGTCGGCCACAAGGACGGCATCGTGATGATCGAGTCGGGCGCCAAGGAAGAGACGGAAGACGTCATCCTGGCCGCCATCGAGTTCGCTCATACGGAGATNNGCGCCTGTGACCGATGAAGCCTATTACGAAGAGTTGAAGGCCAAGATCGGCGACAAGCTGAAGGACGCGCTCGACACCAAGAAGTACGCCAAGACCGACAGCTATGCGCTCGTGAAGAAGATCAAGGACGAACTCGTGGCCGAACTGCCCGCCGACGAGCAGGGCACGAATCCAGCCGCCAAGAAGAAGTTGTCGCACTATTATGAACTGCTCCGCGAGCGCACCTTCCGCGAGCAGGTGACCAAGGAGCGGATCCGTCCCGATCGCCGCGCCTTCGACGAGATTCGTGAAATCACCATCGAGACCAAAGTTTTGCCCCGCGTGCACGGCTCGGCGCTGTTTACACGCGGTGAAACCCAGGCCCTGGTTACGGCCACACTCGGCACCCAGGACGATGGACAGCGGTTGGAGAGCTATGAAGGCGAGAAGAAGAAGCCCTTCATGCTTCACTACAACTTTCCGCCGTTCAGCGTTGGTGAAACAGGACGTATGACCGGCACGGGTCGCCGCGAAATTGGCCACGGAGCACTTGCCGAGCGCGCAATCACCGCAGTTCTTCCCAGTGCGGAAGAGTCGCCTTACACCATCCGCATCGTGTCCGACATTCTTGAATCCAACGGCTCTTCGTCGATGGCTTCGGTCTGCGGCGCCAGCCTGGCGCTTTATGACGCGGGCATCGCGCTCAAGGGTGCTGTGGCCGGCGTGGCCATGGGATTGGTCAAGGAAGGCGACGATTACGCCATCCTTACTGACATCGCCGGTGCGGAAGATCACTACGGCGATATGGACTTCAAGGTGGC
>PMWR01000126.1 GCA_003166055.1 Acidobacteriaceae bacterium | reverse complement strand
GTATCGCTCGCTACTTACTGAACCCGAAAGTCCTGGACTGCGAAGTTACAAAGGAGAGAAGCACGCATGACTCGCGAACTGACACGTAGAGCCTTTCTGGGCGATGTTGCTCTGGCGGGCGTTGCCTCGGCAGTGGGCCTTGACAGCCCAATATCGATAGCTGCTCCGGCGGCCGCCCCCTCATACACGCGCGTCTCAAGCTTCGACAACGGTTGGAGCTTTACCCGCGGCGATGTCTCCGGCGCCGAATCGCCAGCCTACACCGGCGGCAATTGGGCAACGCTCGACTTGCCGCACGACTGGAGCATCGCCGGGCCCTTCAGCGAAAGCGAGCCCTGCGGCGGTCTGGGCGGCTACTTGCCCACGGGTGTCGGCTGGTACCGGAAATCCTTTCGTCTTCCAGGCAGCTACTCCGGGCGGCGCATCCTGCTGCAGTTCGACGGCGTGTACCAGTGCAGCGATGTATGGATCAACGGCCAGCACCTCGGCTCGCGGCCCTACGGCTTCGTCACATTTGCGTACGATCTGACGCCGCACCTACACTTCGGCGAGCAGCAGAACGTTGTGGCGGTGCGCGTGGATAACTCGCATCAGCCCAACCTGCGCTGGTACTCGGGATCCGGCATCTACCGCCATACCTGGCTCATTCATACCGGCCTGGTCTACATCGACCAGTGGGGAACCGGCATCACCACGCCAGAAATCACGCAGCAAAGCGCCACGGTTGAAATCACCACGCGCGTGAAGAATCAGCTTGCGCAGGCCGCGCCCTGCAAGCTCATCACCACCATCGTGGACTCGAGCGGTGCTGCGCTCGAGGCAAACGAAGCCGAAGCGCAGATTTCCGCGGGCGGAGAGCACGTCTTCGTGCAGCGCATCGCGGTGGCGCGGCCTCGGCTCTGGTCCCCCGAAACGCCTACGCTCTACTCGGCGCGCCAGGTGCTCCAGCACCAGGGCCAGCAAGCTGACGCCACCTCCACGGCGTTCGGCATTCGCTCCGTCGCGTTCGACGCAGACAAGGGGTTTCTGCTCAATGGCGAACGCGTCAAGCTCAATGGCGTTTGCCTGCACGACGATGGCGGCGCCGTCGGCGTTGCCGTTCCCATTCGTATATGGGAGCGTCGATTGGAACTGCTCAAGAAGATGGGCTGCAACGCCATCCGCGCCAGCCATAATCCCAAGGCTCCCGAGTTCTTCGACCTATGCGACCGGATGGGTTTCCTGGTGATGGCCGAGGCCTTCGACGAGTGGCGCGAGCGCAAGGCGCCGGAGTATGGATATCACCGCTACTTCGACGAGTGGGGCGTGCGCGACCTGAAAGACATAATCGCCCGCGACCGCAACCATCCTTGCATCGTGATCTGGAGCGCAGGCAACGAAGTGCCCGACCAGGACGTGCCGCGCGGCGTTGAAACCCTGCGCACGCTGATGGAGATATTCCACACCGAAGATCCCTCGCGTCTGGTCACCGTGGCTTGCGACCAGATCGTGGCCGAGCCGCATGGCGCGCTGCCCGAGTTCCTGGCCGGTCTCGACGTGGTGGGCTACAACTACGTTGCCCGCTGGCGCGACCGCCGCGAGAAGTTCTACAGCATCGACCGCCACGCTTTCCCGCAACGCCGCTTCATCGGCACTGAAAACGGCGCGATGCCCAGCTTTCATCCTGGAGCCAACCTCTCCGCGTTCAGCTTTATGCCCGTGTCCAACGACCGCGTCGAGGTGGAGCAGTTGCAGCGCTTCACGCAGGTGTACGACTACGTTGCGGGCGACTTCATGTGGACCGGCATTGACTACCTCGGCGAAGCGCGATGGCCCTCCAGGTCTGCGCGCTCAGGCGTCATCGATACCTGCGGCTTCCCAAAGGACGGCTACTACTTCTATCAGAGCATCTGGAGCAAGGAACCCGTGCTGCATCTTTCGCCGCACTGGAACTGGGACGGCAAAGAAGGCGAGATCATTCCAGTCATCTGCTTCACCAACTGCGACACGGTCGAGCTTTTCCTCAACGGCAAAAGCCTGGGTGTGCAGGGCTATATGTTTCCCGAGTCCGGCATGGAAGAGCAGTGGGCGCATGTGCCGCCGCGCGCCCGTGTGCTGCAAACCACAGGCGACCTGCACCTGGCCTGGTACGTGCCGTACCAACCGGGCACACTGCGCGCCGTTGGCACAAAAGCCGGCCAGGTGGTCATGACGGTGGAACAGGTCACAACCGGCAGCCCCGCGGCTGTCCGCCTCACCTCAGATCGGAGCCGTATCGACGCCAGATGGGACGACGTGGCGCACGTCGTTGTTGAGATCGTCGACCAGCAAGGCCGCCTCGTCCCCACTGCTTCCAACGAAGTCGTCTTTGAACTCAGTGGGCCGGGACGCATTCTGGGGCTTGACAACGGCCAGGCCGAAAGCCATGAGAGCTTCCAGGGCAATCGCCGCAGTGTCTTCGCGGGCCGTGCGCTGGCGCTCGTGCAATCCGCCAAAAAGCCCGGAACCATGCAACTCACCGCTTCGGCCTCCGGCCTGACTGGCGCATCCGTTTCCATCTCCGCGGTTAGCTGATGGGGATCGGGTCGCCACCGGTGCACGCACCGAACAAGTGCCCGAAGCCGAAAAGAATTGAACCATGCGAACCAGGCTGGGAGCTGTCATAATCGGATTCGCCGTCCTGCGTTCCACCGCAGCCTTCGGCTATGAAGGACCGACGCCCGCCACTCCGCCGCCAAGCCTGGCACGTAAGATCAGCGTCGCTCTCTGCACGCCAACAGAACGCGACCAAAAACAGTAAATTCGCATCCAACAGACAATGGATTCACTCGACACCCCCTTGAATGTGCCTCAGGCCACCGCCGTCTTGAAAGGCCAGGAGATTCGCTTCGGCTTTGCCAACACGTTTGCGCGGCTGCCGGAGCACTTNNATGGTGTCGCAATTCTGGCGGGTAACCGCGTGGCTGAGGGGTCCGAGCCTCTGGCGCAGGCCTATGCCGGCCACCAGTTTGGATCTTTTGTGCCCCAACTTGGCGACGGGCGTGCCAACCTGCTGGGCGAGGTATTGGGGCGAAACGGCGCGCGCTACGATATCCAGCTCAAGGGTTCTGGGCGTACTCCGTTCTCGCGCGGCGGAGATGGCAGAGCCGCGATCGGGCCTGTACTGCGCGAGTACATTGTGAGCGAGGCGATGGCGGCGCTCGGCGTACCCACCACGCGGGCACTGGCCGCGGTGACAACAGGCGAGCGAGTGCTTCGGGATGGCGCCTTGCCGGGCGCCGTGCTGACGCGAGTTGCGGCGAGCCATTTGCGCGTGGGGACTTTTCAGTACTTCGCGACGCGAGGCGACACGGAAGGCGTGCGCGTGCTGGCTGACTACTCGATCGCTCGCCACTACCCCCAGGCGGCTCAGGCCGGGCAGCCTTACCGGGCGCTGCTCGAGGGAGTAATTGCCCGGCAGGCGCAGCTGATTGCGCAATGGATGCTGGTCGGATTCGTCCATGGCGTGATGAATACTGACAACACTTCGATCTCCGGGGAAACCATCGATTACGGCCCCTGCGCCTTCATGGAGGCATACGATCCGGCCACAGTTTTTAGCTCCATTGACCATGGTGGACGCTATGCATACGGCAATCAGCCCAACGTCGCGCGGTGGAATCTGGCGCGTCTTGCCGAGGCATTGCTGTCTGTCCTGATCGAGGAAGCAGGGAGCGAAACGACAGCCGTGACCGCGGCAAACGAAGCACTCAGGGCATTTGAGCCGCAATTCCGGGCAGCCCGAATGGCCGGACTGCGTCGGAAACTTGGGTTGTTTGTGGAGCGCGAAGGGGATGCGGCTCTGGCTGAAGATCTGCTGCAACGCATGGCCGCCAACCGCGCTGATTTCACATTGACCTTTCGAAGGCTCTGCGATGCTGCGGCTTCGCCGGAAGGCGACGCGGGAGTGAGATCATTGTTCGCCGATCCCAGCGCGTACGACGGTTGGGCCGCTCAATGGCGGGAGCGTCTCAAAGTAGAGCAGGCAGACTCGCAGGAGCTGGCTGCAGTCACGCGGCGCGTGAATCCTGCGGTGATTCCGCGCAACCATTTGGTGGAGGCGGCGCTCCATGCGGCAACCTGGCGGCAGGACTTCCAGCCTTTCGAAGAGTTGTTGGACGCCGTCACACATCCATACGAACAGAGACCGAGGCTGGAGAGGTACTCGTTGCCTGCCCGCCCCGAGGAGCGAGTCCTCGAAACCTTCTGCGGAACGTAAGCCGCGGACGACGAAACCGTTCCGCGATTTTCTTCTTGTCCTCGATCGTACGCACGGTCCACACATAGATCGATGCTGCAGCTTCACATCCTGCACATTTGATCCAACATCAACCGCCCCAGGTTCGCTGCTTCACTTGGCATCGAATACGGCCTTCAGATCCCAACCGGAGTCTATGCTCGTGTGGCCGATGGCCGAACACTCTACGTCAACACCTCAGAACAAGAACAGTAGAATCCGATCCCCGGCACCGACAAGGGAATCATTACCGGCCGCAACTACTACGAGACCTTCACCCTGGGCCATGGCAATGCTAGTGCCATAGGCTCTCTGCCTCAGCGTCTCCTGGCGCAGGTGAATTCTCCAGGCGAGTTCTCCGGTGCGCATAGGATTCGTGCGTTTGTCTCCTGGAGCCGGCGCGCCAAAAGCTCGTCGTTTTTACGGCCGCCGGCCCGGAAAATTTGCGGAGACACCCGATGCGACTCCCTCTGCGAGGGGATCTCGATGAGGTGAATCGCTTGCTAGTCTGGGAGTCTGGGTCCCCTCAAGCCCCATTTGTTTGGTATAATTTGAACAACGGAGAGGTGACAACTTCGTGGTCCGCATCGGCTTGGATTGGGACAGTAAAATCTGCGGTTTGCGCTAAATGATTGAAATTGCAGAGGGGACGTAGCTCAGTTGGTTANNAGCCCCGTCGTCCCCGCCATACAAAGCAAAGGACTTAAGCTTGTATGGCACCCACAGTGACAATCCACAATCCGATCCACAATTCACTGCACCAGGTGGCTTCCGAGTCCCACTGCACTCAGGAATGCGCCTTGCGCTGCCTGTTTTTCGTCGCGATCATCCTGCGTGTAGAGGTTCATGGTCGTGCGGATATCGCTATGCCGCAACATACCTTGCACCGTCTTCGGATCGACCTTTCCCTTGTTCACGAGCCAGGTGCTTAAGCTGTGCCGAAGGTTGTGAAGACCGAAGCGTTGCCCCTTCGCGAGTACGACGCCAGCGCTGATTGCCGCCGGCCGCAGATGATCCTGCACGAACGTCGACGCCCAGATAGGTACTTTGCCGTCCTTGAGCAGCGACGGAAAGACGAAATCATCGACCTTCGAATGTGGGCTCTGCGCACGCCATTCCTTCAGATACTGCGCCAGTACCGGATGCATCGGCACATAGCCGTTCGAGGCCGCCGTCTTGGTCTCGCCGTCCTCCCCCTTCGCCCATCGCTTCGATATGCGGATTTGCCCGTCGCTCCACAGGATGTCCGACCAGCGCAGCGAGATGATCTCGGATGCGCGAAGCGCCGTGGCGGCGCAAGTCAGGACCAGCGTGTAATGCAGCGGGGTTGTCAGCTTATTGAGAATGGCTAGGGTTTGCTGCGGCGTGATAACGACTGCCTTGTAAAGGGATTGAGAACGCGTCTCGACATGCTCCACCGGATTCTTATCGACGCGCTCATGCAGGATGCCGACCTTATAGACCCGGAGCATGATGCCGCGGATCTTGGAGACCGTCGTCCAGGCCAGTCCATTGACAGTATGAAGCGACTTCATCCAACGCTGAATTTCCAGCGGTCGGATATCGCCAGCGAGCTCATTGCCCCAGCGGGCAACGAGGTAGTCCCGAACGTAATGCTCGACGATCGGGATAGTGTTGACCGACTTTTGGCGCACTGCATCGTCGCCAAAATCAGCCTTCAAATAGAATTCCGCGAGGGCTTCGAAGCGGATGCGAGTACCAGATTCTTCACTGTTGATACGAACGAGCAGCCCTAATCTGTCTACCTCACGCCAGGCAGCCTTCTCAGTAGCGAAATCCCTGAGAAGGCCAACTGGCAAGGTGTTTTCCTTGCGGCTGCCATCCGCTGTGTTGAGTCGGTAGCGAAGCATCCAAACATCTCCGCCCTTGCGGGACACGATTCTGAGTGATCCCCTCTGATATGCCATAACGTCTCATTTCAGTAGGGAACGCCTAA
>PMWR01000072.1 GCA_003166055.1 Acidobacteriaceae bacterium | reverse complement strand
CTTTTGTTTCTTCCTACGTCGAAACTCGATCAACCCTTGCACGCCACATCCCAATGGTATCGATATCAGCTATAATTCGCACCGCGAAAGGCAGGGCCTTCCCGATGCGTACGAAAACTATCCTGCGAATACAGATCGTCGCAATCCTTATCTTTGCTTCTCTTGGTTACGTCAGCTTTGCGCAGGCCGCGCCCCAGCCAGTCAACCCCCATGCCACCCCCGAAGCCCGCGCCCTCCTCGCCTATCTCGATTCCATCTCCGGCAACGCCACCATCACCGGCCAGCACAATTACCCCAACGACGGCTCCCGCTGGACCGACCTCGCCTATGACCTCACCGCCAAATACCCCGGCCTCTTCGGCCAGGACTTCGGCTTCTCCGCCGGCGACGACAAGGACTCCGTGCTCTCCCGCCCCTCCATGATCGAAGAGGCCAAGCGTCAGTATCGCAACGGCTCCGTCATCGCGCTCACCTGGCACGAGGTCCGTCCCACCGACGACGAGCCAGTCACTTTTCATGACAGCGTCCAGGGCCACCTGACCGACTACGAGTGGCAGCAGCTCCTTACCCCCGGCACGCCCCTCTACAACCGCTGGTGCGCCCAGGTCGACGTCATCGCCGGCTATCTCCGCCAGCTCCGCGACGCTCGCGTCCCCGTCCTCTTCCGCGCCTACCACGAGATGAATGGAGGCTGGTTCTGGTGGGGTGGACGCCCCGGCAAAGACGGCTCCGCCGCGCTCTACCGCCAGATCTACGACCGCTTCGTCAATGTCCATCACCTCGACAACCTGATCTGGGTCTGGAACGTCAACGCCCCCAACCCAGGCTGGCCGCCCATCGCCGATTACTATCCCGGCCCGCAATACGCCGACGTCGTCACCATGGACATCTACGGCGAATTCAAGCAGGAGTTCTATTCGAGCGTCGTCGCCCTGGCCGCCGGCAAGCCCATCGCCCTCGCCGAAGTTGGCGCTCTGCCCAGCCTCCAGGTGCTCGACCGCCAGCCCCGCTGGACCTACTTCATGGTCTGGAGTGAATTCATCCGTTCTGCCAGCACGCTCGACCAGGCCAACTCCATCTACCACGCCCCGCGCATGTTGAATCGCGACGACCCACGCCTCGCCGGTCCCATGGCAGACCTCCGCAACGCCACCAGTTCCGGCCCCGACCCGTCGCCCCAACCCGTCACTCCAAACCCAACTCCGGAAGCCGCTGCCCTGCTCACCCGCCTCTCTGCTGTCCCTGGCCACGCCATTCTCAGCGGACAGGAAAACGATCCCGCCTCACCCTCCGCTGCAACCGCCCTGATCGCATCGGTAACGGGCCGGCAGCCGGCCATCTACGCCACTGACTTGGGCTCGGGATCAAACCTTGGCCAGTTGCGCCAGGCCATCGTTCAGCAAGCCCTCCGCGCCCATTCCGCCCAAGCCATCGTCGCTCTCAGTTGGCATCCATCCCGTCCCACCGACGACGCCCCCGCCGGCGCGCACGGCCAGCTAACCGACTTCGAGTGGAACGATCTGCTCACCCCCGGCACCATCCTCAACCAGCGTTGGGCCGCGCAGGTGGACGATGTGGCCTCAACTCTCCGCGAGCTTCAGCAACAAGGTGTTGCTGTCCTCTGGAATCCCTATCCCGAGTCCAACGGCAACAGTTTCTGGTGGGCCGGCCGCAAGGGCATCCACGGCTCCGCCGAGCTCTATCGCCGCCTCTTCGACCGCCTCTTCAACCACGACGGTCTGCAAAACCTGGTCTGGGTGTGGCAACCCGACCCGCCCGACTTCCGCCCAGGCGGCCCAGGACCCTTCAGCGATTTCTTCCCCGGCTATCTCTTCACCGATGCGCTTCAACTCACGATGCACGAAATCAATCCGCGCTCCCGCGCCGACAGTTTCCTGGTGCAATTCGCCCTCGGAAAGCCAACCGGCGTTGAGTTCTCCGGCGACCCTCCCCCGCCCGGCGCATTCGCAGCCCACCCTGCCTGGGCATGGTTCCTGATCACCTCGCCGGCCGCCTCCGCTCCGGCCGACCCCACCCCTCATTCTGAAGCCCTGCGCAGTCTCTATGCCGATCCCGGCGTCGTCTCGCTCGCCGCCGCACCACAATGAGAGTCTCTCCCCACGCAAAACACGGCCCAGTCAGGGCCGTCGCGTTATATCGGACTGCCTTTGCTCCCTTCCGCGCACCATCCAGCCCGTCCCCCGCTGCATGGTACAAAGGTAAGCAGGCCGTCTCGAAGACCCTCTCTATGTCCAGCGCCGTCAAAGTCCTGATCGTCGAAGACGAACCCAACGCCCTGATGGGCCTGGCCGAACTCATCTCCGGCTGGGGATATCGGACTGAAACCGCCTTCGACGGCATCGACGGCTGGGAAAAAGCTCTCGCATGGAACCCCGACATCGTCGTCACTGACCTGAAGATGCCGCGCCTCGACGGAATCGGCCTGCTCAACAAGCTCTCCGAGGAAGGCTCCGGCCTCAAAGCCAATCTCGCCGTCATCGTCCTCACCGCCATGGGCTCCATCCAGCTCGCCGTCGACGCCATGAAGATGGGCGCNNGCCAACGCCACCCGCCAGCAGGAAACCCAGATCGAGCTTGAAGTCGCTCGCCGCCGCCTCCGTGAAACCGGCGTACTCGGCTCACTTGTCGGCGATTCCAAGTGCATGCGCGACATCTTCTCGACCATCGAGCAGATCGCGCCCTCCAACGTCTCCGTCCTCATCACCGGCGAGAGTGGCACCGGCAAGGAACTCGTCGCCCGTACCCTCCACGACCTCAGCCCGCGCAAGGCCCGCCCCTTCGTCGCCGTCAACTGCGCCGCCATCCCTGAAACCCTCATCGAAAGCGAAATCTTCGGCCATGAAAAAGGCTCCTTCACCGGCGCATTCGAGCGCCGCGCCGGCTGCTTCGAACTCGCCTCAGGCGGCACCCTGCTCCTCGACGAGCTAGGCGAAATGCCCGTTGCCACCCAGGCCAAGCTCCTCCGCGTCATTGAGGAGCGCAAGCTCCGCCGCATCGGTGCGCGCACTGAGCAGGATGTCGACGTCCGCGTCCTCGCCGCCACCAACCGCGACCCCACCCAAGCCGTCGTCCAGGGCCACTTGCGCGCCGACCTCTTTTACCGCCTCAGCGTCTTCAACATCGTCATGCCGCCCCTGCGCGACCATCTTGAAGACGTCCCCGCCATGGCCGAAGCCATGCTCGCCGAAATGAATCGGAAGCACGGCCGCCGCGTCTCCGGCGTCGGTCCATCCATGATCGTCCGCATGATCACCTACGACTGGCCCGGCAACGCCCGCGAACTCCGCAACACCATCGAGCGCGCCGTCATCCTCTGTCCCGACGGCGCACCACTCGACGCCGGCCATCTCCCGCCCGCCTTCGGCAAAGCCCAGCTCCTCGCCGCCCAGGCCCTCGATGACAGCGTCGTCCCCATCCGCGTCGGCGCCACAGTCGACGAAGCCGAGCGCCTCTTGATCCTCCGCACCCTCGAAGCCACCGGCCAAAACAAAACCCGCGCTGCCGAAATCCTCGCCATCAGCCTAAAAACCCTCCACAACAAGCTCAAAGAGTACAACCGCGACCGCGAAGACCCCCAAATCTGAATCCCTCCGTCACCTGAGATGAGCCGCGCCGTCACCTGAAATAAAGTGGGTGCCCCATCCATTGGGCGCTCTTTGCCCAATGGGTGGGAAGCAGTGCGCATACGGGTTCGTGCCAACGTAGAATTGGGTGCTGCCGAGATCGTCAGTGGACTTGAGAGTCCGCCGGGTCGCAAGATCGCACCACGCGCTCCAGGCCGCGGACCGGCAATCGAAATCGATGCCCCAGAGCACCTGAAATCGCTGTGAATCGATATCATGTCCCCCGATTACCTTGCGTAAGATTTACTGCGGCGACCGCGAAGTCGATTGCGGGAGCTGCCACTTATGATGTGCTTTTCTGCAGACAATCCCACTCCAAGCTTGATCCACTGACTTAGTTCACTTACTAGAGTGAACATCCCGTCCCAGGCGGCCTTTGCATAAGATCAGCTGCAATGATCGCGAAGTCGATTGCAGCAACAGTCACTCAGGCAAAGCGCATCGGTCGAGGTTCAGGGTGCTCGGGCAAATGCGCCTTGCGGGGAAAGGCTTACTTCCCCCTACGATGCTGTTCAATGCGTGAACCGACTACCCGAGACGAGTCCACGTCGGAGGGTATGTTGATGAATCACCCATTCGCACCCATACGTCTGAAGGGCGTAGGCGCACTCACCACAACGGCCAGCTTTCTTCTGCTGTTTTGCTGTCCTCTGCCGACCTCCGCTGACCCCATTTACCCTCCTGTTATCATTTCAGCCGAGCCCACCTATACGACCAACCCGCCTCAGTTGATCATCGCGGGAGCCAACTTCGGAACCGTCAAACCGGGGGTTACGATAAACGGCCTGTCGGCGACCGTAGTTACCTTTACCGAAACTCAGGTTGTAGTGCAGATACCGGCGCCGGTTTATACGGTGCCAGGAACCTACTACTTGTCGCTCACTGTAGATCAATCCATCTCCACCGCAACGTTTGACATCACGCTGGGTGCGGTTGGGCCGCAAGGTTCCGCCGGTCCAATTGGCCCAATCGGTCCGTCAGGTGCAACAGGCGCGACTGGTGCCGTAGGTGCCACAGGTGCAACTGGTGCCACAGGTGCCGTAGGCACCACAGGTGCGACTGGTGCCGTAGGTGCCATAGGCGCCACAGGTGATGCTGGCCCAGCAGGTCTGACAGGTCTACAAGGCACCAAAGGTAGGACAGGCGCCAAAGGTGAGACTGGTGCCGTAGGTGCCATAGGCGCCACAGGGAATGCTGGCCCAACAGGTCTGACGGGTATCGCAGGCGCCGCAGGTGCCATAGGTCCCACTGGTCCAACAGGTCTGACAGGAGCCACAGGCGCCAAAGGTGCGACTGGGGCCACAGGTCCCGGTGGTCCAATAGGCCTGACGGGGGTCGCAGGTGCTATAGGTCCCGCCGGTCCAACAGGCCTGACAGGTATCGCAGGTGCCACTGGTGCCCTGGGTCCTGCCGGTCCAACAGGTCTGACCGGTGTCGCTGGGAGCGCCGGTCCAATAGGCCTGACAGGTGCCACTGGCGCCCTGGGTCCCGCCGGTCCAATAGGCCTCACGGGTGTCGCAGGGAGCGTCGGTCCAACAGGCCTGACGGGTGTCGCAGGCGCCACTGGCGCCCTGGGTCCCGTTGGTCCAACAGGCCTGACCGGTCTGACAGGTGTCGCAGGTGCCACTGGCGCCCTGGGTCCCACTGGTCCAATCGGTTTGACTGGTCCCGCAGGTGCCCTAGGCCCCGCTGGTCCAACAGGTCTGACAGGTGTCGCAGGGAGCGCTGGTCCAATAGGTTTGACAGGTCTCGCAGGTGCAACTGGTGCCCTAGGTCCAGCCGGTCCAACAGGCCCGACAGGTGTCGCAGGTGTCGCAGG
>PMWR01000483.1 GCA_003166055.1 Acidobacteriaceae bacterium | reverse complement strand
TTGCCGCAGGCCACATGCATCTCGGCTGAAACCAGGTCGCCCTCTTTCACGGTGGTCACGCCGCGGCCCACGCCGGCTACCGCACCTGAGAATTCATGGCCCGGGATGAGCGGCGGATGAATGCGCCCCTGCGCCCACAGGTCCCAGTTGAAGATGTGCANNAAAGCCTCCGTGAATCAGCAAACACATCAGTCTATCAACCGCAGGCAGATGATAGAACAGTGTGGAGGCGCGATAGGGTCAAAGATGTCGGCAACAGATCAGTTTCAATCCTTTTCCGTTCATAAAAGGCGGGTGCCCCAGGTCTCGGGTTTGAGACCTGGGATAGCTCAAACCTCCGCAATCCCATCTCAACATCCCCAGGATGCTGGGTGCCCCATCCTTCGCCTTTTTCCTGGCGAAGGGTGGGAAGGCACAAAACCAAACCAGCCCACTCTCAACCAACCCACAAAAGCCGGGTGCCCCATCCATGCGGCGGCTTCATGTCGCATGGGTGGCATAGCACAGACCTTCTTTGGGGGTCTTCTTCTCGCCCTGCTTTTCACCACCGCTTCCCTATCCCCCGCTCAAACAGCCGATCAGGCTTGGCTTGGCCACACTCTATGGCATGATTCCCAGATCGTGAAATATCCGGTCCATCCACTGGGCCAGAGCGTACTCGAGCAAACCGCTGCCGCCGAATTGAAACGGGGAATCCTTCGCTTGTACGGCGTTTCCAGTGTCAGCGACGACGATTTCGGCGACCGGATTGTAATTGGCACCGCTGACGAAGTACGCAGAGCCTATCCAGACGTTGCGGTCCCTATCAACCTTCCGCAAGATGCCTATTGGATCGCAGCAACGCCTTCGCGCCTCGGGGCATCGGGGCACGGGACGCATATCGTCGTTGCCGGAGGCGACGAACGTGGTGCGTTGTACGGCTCCTTTGCTCTCTTGCGTTTCATCGCTGAGAGCAACAGCGTCCCCAGCAAGCCGCTCACTCAAGCTCCCGCAATGCCCATCCGCTGGGTCGATGAGTGGGACAACCCCGACGGGTCCATCGAGCGCGGCTACGCGGGCCGGAGCATCTTCTTTGAGGGCGGCAACGTCCGCGAAGATCTGGCGCCCGTCGCAGAATACGGCCGGCTGCTCGCGTCGATCGGCATCAACGGCCTTAACGTCAACAACGTCAACGCCGCCCCACAACTCCTCGATTCCGATCACCTCAAGCAGATTGCCCGCATCGCCGATGCGTTGCGTCCATGGGGTGTGCATCTCGCCATGAGCGTCGCTGTTGCCAGCCCGCAGACGATCGGCGGACTTAGCACCTATGACCCACTCGACCCCGCGGTCAAAGCTTGGTGGACCGCAAAAACAGAAGAGATCTATGGCCTGATCCCCGACTTCGCCGGCTTTACCGTCAAGGCCGATTCCGAGGGCCAGGCAGGCCCCTCGAGCTACGGCCGCACTCCCGCCGACGCCGCCAACACCCTTGCCGCCGCACTCGCTCCGCATCACGGCGTGGTGCTTTACCGCGCCTTCGTCTACAACCACCACCTCGACTGGCACGACCCCAAGGCCGACCGCGCCCGAGCCGCCTATGACATCTTCCATCCCCTCGACGGCCAATTCCTGCCCAACGTGATCGTCCAAACCAAGGAAGGCCCCATCGACTTCCAGGCGCGCGAACCTGTCTCGCCGCTCTTCGCCGGATTGCAGCACACCAGCCAGGCCATGGAAGTCCAGATTACGCAGGAGTACACCGGGCAGCAGCGCCACCTCGTTTATCTCGCGCCCATGTGGAAGGGTGTCCTCGAGACCGACCTTCGCGCTGACAATAAATCCACGCCGGTGAAGGAAATTCTTGAAGGCAAGTCGTTCCATCAGCCTCTTGGCGGAATGGTTGGCGTTGCCGGCATCGGGCGCGACCGCTGGCTGGCTTCGCCGTTGGCCCTTGCCAACCTCTACGCCTTCGGCCGCCTTGCCTGGGACCCTGATCTCGATCCAGCCCAGATTGCAGAGGAATGGACCAGGCAGACCATCGGCTCCGATCCCCAGGTCGTATCGACCGTGGACAAGATGCTCATGCAATCCTGGCCCGCATACGAGGCCTATACCGGCCCGCTCGGCATGCAGACCCTGACCGACATTACCGGCTCGCACTACGGCCCCAACATCGAGTCGAGCGAGCGCAACGGGTGGGGTCAGTGGCACGATGCGGACTCGAAAGGCGTAGGCAAAGACCGCTCCGTAGCTACGGGATCGGGCTTCGCCGGCCAATATCCGCCAGAAGTTGCCAAACTCTACGAGGACCCCGCCACAACCCCAGACGAGCTGCTGCTCTTCTTCCATCACGTCCCATATACCTACAAGCTGCGCTCCGGCAAAACCGTCATCCAGCATATTTACGACAGCCACTACAACGGTGCCGCCTTCGCGGCGGATTTCGTCAACCAGTGGACCAAGCTCAAGCCCCACATCGATCCGCAGCTTTACGAAGATGTGAGTGCGCGTCTCGAATATCAGGCCGGCCACGCCCTCGTCTGGCGCGACGCCATCGTGCA
>PMWR01000005.1 GCA_003166055.1 Acidobacteriaceae bacterium | reverse complement strand
GGAGGTTCTGGGCCCAAATGCATAGGGGGGAAAGACTTGGACTCAGTTCAGCATCGAGCGAATTTCAGCAGAAGATGAGGCTGGGTGACATCAACCGCCTCGGATTTGCCCTCTTGTCTTTCTGAGGGTTTCGCCTCCGTTGCAGGCTTTCCACCAAAACCGTCACAGAATCTAGCAGCGAGAGAGCCCGCTGGACGTTTTCCTATCCGGCGAAGGAAGCAGCACCAACACTGATCCCCGAGCCGCAGGGCTTCGGTCTACCGTAGGGGCCCCGCGAGAATAATTGATCGCTCACTTTATGACTCGGCGATTTGGCGTAAATCCAGAACCACCCGTGACACGTCTGCGTTTTCCCGTCGCGGATTCTCAGATCAAGATATCGACCAACTGCGGCCATTATCGAGAGTGATTTCGTCATCCTCAAAAACAATTGAGGGGTATTCGCGGTGCTTTACGCCTTCTTGTGCAGATTCGAATCGGAGATGCGGCCATAGAGAAGAATCTGCCGGGTGGCGCTTGTCTATGTCGTCCCTGCATCTCGGTCCGTGTCCTTCTGGAGGGCGATATATGAAAGCGATCATCAGGCGTGCTTCCCTTTGCGTGGCTTCTCTCGTGCTTGGTCTTTTTGCGACCCATGCGACGGCCCAGACGATACCGGCGGTACAAGGCACTTCCATTGCCGACCCTGCTGTCCCGGTGCTGATCACCCCCGCGCCCACGGGCTCAGGGTTTTTCGTATTGAACCAGGACTACACGCTCCTGCAGCATTCGACGGTGGATACTTCGCAGAATGAAAGCTGTCCTGCTCCGTCGATCTTTTCGACGACAAATACGGCAGAGCGAACACTTGTCACGGATCTCTACAACGCTTATGTGAGCGGCGCGGATGCGCCCGGCCTCAGTTTGGCGGTCACGGCGATCACACCCGAAGTCTCATGCCAAACGATGAAGCCCTTCGACTACACAGGCGGAGTGCCTGCTCTATCCCTGGCTGCAAATGACATTGAGCACGCAACCTACTATCTGGTCAGCTCCTTTGGCGGCAGCGACGTGGACAGCCTGACGGTGCTCAGCAATCTCAATAACGCCACCGTCTCCAGCACCAATTCCTTCAACGGAGTGTTGCAGGCCTCGATGGGTTTGAACGGCCAGTACACCTCGATTGTGGCGGATGTCCGCAGCGACTTCGGACTCACAGCCATTACAGAATTGAAGACCGACACCAGTCCCGGGTATCTCTGGGTCTTCGACCCCGGGACACAGAACGTCTACAAAATCCTCGGGCCCGGCGGCACACCATTGCCGGCCGTGACCTCGTTTATCATTCCGCCGCAAATCGACGGCGGCGGCAGCTTGCTGGTGCTCGTCAATCAGGATGGATTGACCGCTTCGAATCTTAGCGATCCACCGCAGGATACGGCGCCTTTCACCATCATTGATCTCGGCCAACTGCGGCCATTGTTTGCAACGTACCCCCTCTACAACACGATCACCCTCCCGTTTGTACAGCAAATTCAGGCGACGACGCCCTTTTACGCCATGCTGGGTGCCGCTTATAACCCGATCGACCACCGCATCTATGCAGTTGTCGCCGGTGGAACCAGCACCTCGGCTGTAGTCGAAAGCGTCCTCAGTTATGACACGCTCAATCCATCGGCTCCAACGGAGAAGGTGGTTGCCGATGTCTCCGACGTGCCGTTCACATTGGATTCCTATCCTCAGCTTGCGTTGAATGCCGCCTCAGGTACGATGCAGATTCTCACTTCGAACCCAGCGTCGGTGTATAGCGTTGGCATCAACGGCACCGGAAACACTGCTGTGGAAGTGACCGGCGCACCCTTTCCCGACTCGAACTTCCAGCCCACCTATATCACCGCCAACGCGCTTCAGGGCGAGACTTACATTGCGTCGGCAAATGGGCAAGTAGATGTGCTGACGCGTCCCACGACTTTGCAGGGTGGTCTGACGATTACGCTGACCGGGTCAGACCTTGGCTACACCTCGCAGGAGTACGACCTGAAGCCGCTGGCGCTTTGGCCTTTGTACGACGACTCGCTCGGAACTGCGAAGCTGACCATTACTGTGACTCCGGATGGCGGCGCACCGGTGACCGTGGCCACCGGGCATATCAGCGACATTGGTTATCCCGGAAGCAGTTTCTACACGTACACGTTCCCGGCGCCGGGAAGATACACGTTCGTGGCAACCGCAGAGGCTTCGGCGCTCTACCCCGCGGTGACCTCTCCGCCGCTCTATGTGTACGTTGGAAACACCGGGGTTTACCCGACGACCGTCACGCTGACTGCTCCCTCCACCGCTCCTTCAAGCAACGGAGAGGCGACTTTCAACGCGACTGTCAATCTGAACGGCACGACCTACGCTCCGACGGGACAGGTTTACATCCAGGACCAAACCGGCGCAGAAGTTGCGAACATCAGTTTGCCCAAGGGAGTTATCTCAAACCCGCTGACACTCCCGGTGACGATCGGCGATGGCGTCTCCACACTGACGGCAGTTTATAGCGGGGACGAACAGAACCAGGGCAGCAAGTCAGCGGGCCAGAACATCACTGTGGGTACCGTCACCAAGGTGACACCGACCTTCAACCTTTCACTCACGTCTTCGACCGTTGTGTCCGGCGCCAAGGTGAATGGAGCTCTCATCACCACCTCCACCCTCACGACCGCGCCCACGGGCGCCATCACCATTTACGCAACGCCTTCGAAGAGCACTACCTCGAACGCGGTCGCAACGGTCCAGGCGGCACAAAGCTTTGCTGCGGGTGGCGCGAGTTTCAGCTTCACAGCGGGATCTGCGGACACCTATTCGATATTCGCCGGATATGGTGGCGACGCGAATTACAACAATGCCGTCTCAACCCCAACCAATGTTGTGGTCACGGGAGCTCCCGTAATCGACACAACACTCGGAATCACGAATCCGGCAACCGTTGTAGCTGGAACTTCATTCAACACGGTTGTGAAGATGCAGCTTGCCAGCTCCTCCACCATTGCGCCGACCGGCAACATCGTGCTCACGGCACAAACGGCGGGCGCAAGCACAATAACGCTCGGTAACATCACACCGGCGCAGGCCACGGCGACGGGTGGCTATACCCTTGCGACGTCCTTGCCGGCGGCCGGCACCTATACGCTGAACGCCACCTACGTCGGAGACACAAACTTCGGCGCTTCCAGCCAGCAATCGAGCATCACAGTGACAGCCGCGCCGCTACAGGTCACAACCATAGGCATCGTCGCTCCGACGACGGCAACCCCAGGCACAGCCTTCAACGTGGTGGTTGGATTCAACGTGTTTGGCGCCTTCACCACTCAGCCCACCGGCAATATTGTGTTGACTGCCACATTCGCGGGCGGTTCGCCGACAACCCTCGCAACAGTTACTCCGGCACAGGGCATGGCGCCTGGCGGTGCTAACGTTTCGGTCACTCTTCTCAACGCGGGCGCTTACACCCTCAACGCGAACTATGCCGGCGACACACTTTATGCGGCATCCACCAATACGGCAACAGTCACCGTCAATGGCTTCGCGACTGCGTTGAAGATTACGGCGACCAGCGCGGAAAAGGTCGGTGCGGCATTCAATGCGACCGTTTTGCTGACCACCACGGGTTCAACGACGGCGCCCACGGGCAATGTGGTCATTAGCGCGACACCGGCCAACGGCTCCGCAGCTACGATTGCAACGATCCCTGCGTCAAGTGCCTTCGCCTCAGGAGGCGCCACGGTGCCGGTGACCCTCAATAATGCCGGCAATTACACCTTGACAGCGACGTATGCGGGAGCAGGACCTTACCTGGGGTCATCCGGAACAGCCACAATTGCTGTCGCAGGCATCGCGACGGTACTGACCTTGAAGATCGACCCTGCGGCCCCGGTTGCTAACGCTCCGTATCTGGGCGACATGACCTTTTCTACTCCCGGTTCCACCGTGGTGCCCACGGGCAATGTTACCTTGACGGTCGCATACAATGGCGGAACTCCGGTGCTCAATTCGACAATCGCCGCATCGGATTTGCTTGCGAATCCGGCGCAGGTCAATTTGATATCCGGTGACCTTGGAACATACGTGGTAACGGCGGCCTACGGCGGCGGTGGCATCTACGCACCATCTTCGGCCACGGTCAGTTTCACTATCCTGATCTCCCCCTCAACTTTGACCCTCACCGGCCCTTCCACGGGTACGGTCGGCACCGCTGTGAATTTCAACCTGGCATTCAACACCATTGCAAATCTGCCCACAGGCAATGTCACTCTAACTTCCACAATGAATGGAGTGGCAGGGCCTTCGGTGACGGTTTCCGCGTCTGAGATTGCAGGGGCATCGGGGACGCTGCCGCTTACATTCACGACGGGAGGCGCCTATGCGTTGCAAGCCAGCTACCCCGGCGATGCTTACACATCGCCGTCAACTTCAAACACGCTCGCGTTTAATGTCGCCGCGTACACCGGGCCGCCGTCTTTCACCTTCACAAAGGATTCTGCGGCATCCAGCGTAACCGTGATCAATAGGACAACGCCGGCTGTCGTACCCGTCACTCTCACTTCCATCAACGGATTTTCGACACCAGTCGTTCTGAGCTTTGGAACTGCGGGCCAACCAGACACACCACTGACCAAGGACAACTCTAAATTCCTGTTCATAGCCGTCGATCACGCGACCCAAAAGTCCATATCTTTAGTTACCCCGCTCAAGGCAGGAGCTCATGTCGATTTGCTGGTCGAGTACAGTGATGGAACGTATGCCCATAACGAGAACCCGTTTGAGAGCCGGGTTGTTTACCTCGGATTCGGGCTGGGCTTTCTCGGACTGCTCGGAATGCGTAAACGGTTCAGAAAGATCAGCGCCGCTTTGCTGGCAGTCTGTTTCCTTGTGGGGGCGGCATCGATGCTGTTCGGATGCGGTTCTTCCACAGGGTACGTTGTTACGGCTACACCCACCGACAACGCAACCCCTGCACAGACGATTCGGATTACAGTCGATGCCCCTTAATCATCGTATTTAGAAAACGGTGTGGGTCAGTCAAGGCGGGTCTCACCAACCCGCCTTGTAGACTGAGACGCAGGTGGTCACAGCGCTGTCACCTGGCCGATATTAAGGATATAGCGAACCTCGGGCCCCATTCTGTCCAGCATCAACGCCGCGATAGCAGCGATGCAAGTGTCTGCGTGGCGTTGTTTGCGCGATGGGTATCTTCCGCAGTAATGGAATTGTTTTCCCGCAGGATGGACCAGCTCCTCAAAGCGCCCTCATACATGTTGCGCGCTCCTTGCAGGTCACCGCTGCTGGCAAGTCCACTGCCGAGAGCTGCCTGGGCACGAGCCCAATCGGAACGAAAAACAGCATTGGCCGGGTCTGCTTGTGATCGGGCGGCTGCAATCTGCTCGGCTTGCTTGAACATTTCCAGTGCGGAATCCAAATTTTGAAGGGCAAGTTCAGCGTTGCCAATGGCCAGCAGAGCCTTACCGCAATTGGAAAGCGAGTAGGAATCGGTCAGTGGCGCCTGACTGTCACAAAGAATCTGCTTTGCGCTGTCGGCATGATGTTTCGCTGCGGCTGAATCGCCGGCGGCCAGCAGTCCCTCTGAAAGCTGGCGCTCGCTGTTGCCGGAATCGGAACGGTATTGCATGCTCGCTGGAGAATCGCGGCTGAGAGATTGGGCCAACTCGACGCTCCGCTGATAGTGCGGAAGCGCTGCCGCAAGCTGCCTCCCGGCACGCAAAGCGTCCGCCCATTGAACTTCCGCTGCCAGTTGTCGCTCGCGATAGATGGCGTTGCCCGGATCGGCATCGCGCAATGCTCGCAACAGCTCCGCGGATCTCTCAATATGAGCGAGCGCCTCAGTTCCCTCTCCGCTCTCCAGCAGGACGCGCCCGTAGCGGACTTCGGCAATTGCCAGCTCCACCTTGCTGTCGACGTCGCCCGGCTGCGCGGAAAGCACGCTCTCAATCTCCGTGATCGCGTTGCTGAAAGTATCGCCTGCGTCTGCGCGCCTGCCCATCGCGATTTCTGATGTGCCGAGCGAAATGAGGCTCATGTAGTTCTCTTTGGCGATCTCAAGGTTCTGTGGGTTTTGTGCTGCCAGCTTTGCAACCTGGTCTCTTCCCTGCTGGTAGTATGCGAGGGCGTCCGTGGTTCTGCCCAGACTTGGAAATCCCGTGCCGCCGACGAGGTCTCCCATGTGATGGAGGCAATCGGAAAGCTTCAGAACATTGTCCAGATCCTGTGGTGCTTTGGACTGAATCTCCTGGCGAAGTTCGATGGCTCGCTGATAGGCGCGGCCAACGGCCAGCAGGTCTCCGCTGGAGTAGAGCAGGTCGCCGTATGTTGTGAATGCGTCGGCGGCGGAACTCAAGGCAGGCGGCGAGCGATCGTCTCGCAACAGTTTCTCGGCAGCCGCTACCCCCTTTTGTGCGCTCACCATAGCGCCAGCCGTGTCCCCCAGGTTGTTCTCGTATTCATTGCCCTGGACGTTGCTCACTCGCACATAGGCGTCCACGATCTCGCGCTGCAGTTGTGGGTTATCGGCCTCTTTGGAAAGATTGTCGAGATAAGTCAGAGCGTCCTTTACGAGGCGGGCACGCACAGGCGTGGAGCCCGGCAACCGATCAATCGCATCCGCGTAGTCGAATAGGACAGAGTGAGCAAGCTGACGAACCTCGTTGAAGCGGCGGTCGGCGCGCGCTCTTGCCAAGGTGACCTCAATCAACCCACCGATCAAGGAACACAACAGCAGCCCCGCAACCACAACTACTGCCCGATTGCGCCGAACGAACTTAGCGGCGTGATAGAGCGGAGCATCGCCGTGTGCCTGGACAGGCCGGCCCTGCAGATAGCGCAGGATATCTTCAGAGAACTGATCGACTGAGGCGTAACGGCCTGATGGCGGCTTGCGCAGCGCCCGCAAGACGATATTATCCAGGTCGCCCTTCAGCTTTGGCGCCCAGACGCTGGGCTTTGCAGGCTCTTCATCACAGACCGCAGCCATTATCTGGTGCAATGGACGATCCGCATCGCCATAGGGAGAATGGCCGGTCAATAATTCATACAAAATGACGCCGAGGGAGTAGACGTCAGATGACGTGGTGACTGACTCGCCGCGAATCTGCTCCGGGCTTGAGTAGCGCACAGTCATCTTGAGCATGCCCGGCCGCGTGAGCGCGTCGCCGGCGCGCGGAACCACCGGGCTGAGAACCTTGGCAATGCCGAAATCAAGAAGCTTGGGCATGCCCTGCGGTGTAACCAGGATATTAGCCGGCTTGAGATCGCGATGAATCACCATGTTCTGATGCGCGTAATGTACCGCGGAACAGATTTGGCGAAAGAGATCGAGACGTTGATGGATGGAGAGATTCCGCTGGCGGCAGTAATCGCCAGGCGAAGTGCCCTCGACAAACTCCATGATCAGGTAAGGCAGGCCATCGGCCCGCGCTCCGCCGTCAAGTAACCGCGCGATGTTCGGATGCTCGAGATTTGCCAGAATTTGCCGTTCGGCGCGAAAGTGCGCAATAATATCCGGCGAGTAAAAAGTGGCGCTGATCAGTTTGACCGCCACGCTCTTTTCAAACGCGGCATCGACCCGCACGGCGCGATAGACCGACCCCATGCCGCCCTTGCCTATCAGCTCTACCAGCCGGTATTGTCCGACTTTCTCGCCGACTGCCGAATCGGCGGAGTGATCTTCCATCGCCTGGTTGTAGATGGCGGAGTGGTGCCAGAATTCTTCCTTCATTGCGGCAGCATCGGCGGTAAGCAACTCACGGAGTTCCTTCAACAGTGCACCATCCCCCGCGCACGAAGACTCAAGAAAACGCCCTCGCTCTCCTGGAGATAGCTCGGAGGCCTGATCGAAGAGTTCCCGAAGCCTGCCCTCGTCGGTGCGCTGGGGGCTCATCCTTTGTTTCCCTCCATATTCTCGCGCAGCCAGGCTCGGGCAAAACGCCAATCGCGTTCAACGGTCGCAAGAGAAAGGTCCATGACACCGGCGATTTCTTTGAAATCCAAATCCCCAAAGAAGCGTAGCTCTACAATTTGTGCGCATCGCGGATAGCGCTTGGAGATTCGATCAAGCGCCTGGTCAACGGCCAATGTATCCAGGTGACGGTGCTCCTGGATCAGAGGAATCTCCTCCATTGCGGCCGCGTGTCGTTTTGCACTCTTCCTCGCCCGCGCCTGGTCCACCAGAATCTGCCGCATCATCTTGGTCACTACGGAGATGAAATGCGCGCGGCCCTTCCAGTCAATTGAGCGTAGCGAAGACATGTGCAGATACACTTCGTGCACCAGGGCGGTTGCCTGCAGAGTGTCGGCGTCAGACTCGCGCTTGAGGTGGTAAGCGGCCAGGCGGCGCAAGTCCTGATAGACGAGAGCCGTTACTCGCTCGATGGCTTCGGCATCGCCGTCTCGCCAGAGTTCGAGCCACCTCGTTACGCTCTCCACCTATGCTGGTCCCATTGCCTGAAGTATAAGGCCCTGAATGCACGTCCCGTCAGGCAAGTGGCGGGACAAACGAGAGAGTATTGGCCCAGCAAGAATATTTGAGGGGCGCTGTGGACCTTTTACGCCTTCTTGACAGGATTTGGAAGGGAAAGACCATCCATGACGAAAGAACCGAATGTCTGAACATGACGAGAATCGATCGATTGGAAAAGTAGCTATGACAATGATCGCTACCGTCATAGTCTTGTGCGGAGTAGTTGCCTGCCAGATTGGTGGAGGCCAAGCCATTTCCAGGCATCCGAGGCCATCCACTGAACCTGACGCCAACATGCTGGTTCAACAGTATGGTGGCCGAGCCCCCCGTCCCTGCCCCGCAATCCATCACAAGCCCTCGGACGCAGAAGCGGCAGTTCTCGCGCAGTGCACCATGGAGGGCGCGTTTGGAGCCACTGAAACGCTGCTGACCAATGTTCAGATTCACATCACCGGCTCCCACAAGTTCTCCACAGACAACGTCGGCGCTTACAACCCCGGGGATAACAACACGAAGGATATTGACAACCAGGCCGATGTCCTCACCATCGTGGGCTACGCAAAGCAGTACGCATGCGGAGCCCAGTCATTCGCTCCGGGCAAGAGTTGTACCATCACAGACATGCCCAACGGGACCGGCATCTGCTGGAAGACCGGTTACGCTGAATACCGATGCAACTTCGTAAGCGTCGGCAGCAATGGCTACCAGCTTGGCCCGCCGCCCACTACCTATTAATGCACCAAACCTTTGAAGAAACCCGTGCCCATGTTTTGAAGACAGAACGGCCGTCGTTACGCTCCAGGCCTCATCGTAGTCAGCATGGCACAGGGATGGTGTGACTCGCCAAAATACCGATCTGCCGTCGAATCATAGAGATGAGCTGACTGATCACGTTGGCATGTGTGCGTGTAAAACTGATCTCATGCTGCGCCTGCCGAGACTTCTGGCCGTACTTGCAACTCGATTCTTTCGCTCTCGCCGCGATTTGCTCTTGGAAAACCTGGCTCTTCGGCAACAACTCGCAGTTTTGAAACAGAAGCATCCTCAGCCAAGGTTTGCCGTTCCTGACAAACTGTTTTGGGTGATCGTGCGGCGGCTCTGGCCGGAATGGAAGCGGGTGCTGGTCCTGGTCCAACCGGAAACCGTTGTTCGCTGGCACCGAGCAGGGTTCAAGTTGTATTGGACTTGGCTTTCGCGGCATCGAGGCTGTGTGGGAAGAAAATGCGTCGGCAAGGAATTGCGCGGTCTCATTTTCTGCATGGTTGCCGAGAACACGACCTGGGGTGCGCCACGCATTCATGGTGAACTGAAAATGCTTGGCTTCGATATTTCTGAGCGAACCGTTTTGCGTTGGATGAGGAAAGCGCCAAGGAGTCCTGAGCCGGCGAAGCGATGGTCAGGATTTCTGAGTAACCATCGAGAGGCCATCGCCGCGATGGACTTCTTTACGGTGCCAACGCTCTCCTTCGGCGTTCTCTATTGCTTCTTCGTGATTGCGCATGACCGGCGGCGCATTGTTCACTGCAATGTGACCAGACATCCTACCAGCGCGTGGGTTGTTCAGCAGTTGCGCGAGGCGTTCCCGTACGACTCGGCCCCAGGCTATCTGATCTTTGATCGCGGCACGCAATTCAACAATGAAGTGATCGATACCGTAATGAGCTTTGGCATCCAGCCCAAGCGAAGCAGTTTCCGCAGCCCGTGGCAGAACGGCGCGGCCGAGCGTTGGGTCGGTAACTGCCGTCGGGATTTGCTCGACCATGTGATTGTGCTCAATGAACGGCATCTGAAACGACTGCTGAACGAGTACGTCCATTATTATCACGATGATCGAACTCATCTTGCGCTGGCCAAGGGAACGCCTGCTGGTCGCGAGGTCGAGGAGAATACCGATGCACGCCGCAGAGTTGTTTCCATACCGAGGCTCGGTGGTTTCCCGCGCGGGCTTCCTCCGATGCGCACCCATATCAGAGCGAATGGGAAGTCCGGCGCGTTGTTTTTCAATCCGGCGAGGTGAGCGGCAACCAATATTGGTCCCCGGGCCGCTCGGCTGAGAATCAATTCTGGCGCATTTAGCCGTCAGGGCTCTACTGCGCCTGCCCATTGAACTCCCGGTTCGACTCTCGTTTGTTCAGCGCACTTGATAATTGATGATTTTGTTTTGAGATGAGTAACTGACGAACAGCTAATGATTCGACCGGAACATGAACCGATCGCTCCGGTCACGCTGTCAGTACAGCGCCGAAGCCGGCTCGGTAGATACGCAAAATATTGCCGGCCTGCACTTGCCAAAAAGCCAGCGCATGGTTAGCGCTGGCTGGTGGTGATGACTGGGATTAGAGCATTTCTCCTGAA
>PMWR01000346.1 GCA_003166055.1 Acidobacteriaceae bacterium | reverse complement strand
TCAATGCTGATGCAGCGATGGAAATCCCGCACCATGGTCGGATAAGGATGCGCCCCCAGCGCCGAGCCCAGCAGATAATACGTCGTCCTGACGTTCGTGACCCAATCCCGCATCGCCTCGCTGATCGCGTCCTTCAGCGTCTTCGATCCCGACGAAACCCCGCGCACCTCCGCGCCCAGCAGCCGCATCCTCAGCACGTTCAGTTCCTGCCGCTCCATGTCCACATCGCCCATGTAGATCACGCACTCCAGGCCCAGCAGCGCGCAAACCGTTGCGGTAGCCACCCCGTGCTGCCCCGCGCCGGTCTCGGCAATGATGCGCTTCTTGCCCATCCGCCTGGCCAGCAGTCCCTGGCCCAGCGCATTGTTGATCTTGTGCGCCCCGGTATGCAGCAGGTCTTCGCGCTTCAGGTAGATCTTCGCCCCACCCAGTTGCTCCGTCAGCCGCTTGGCAAAATAGAGTGGCGTAGGCCTGCCGGCAAAGTCCTTCAGCAGCCCCGCCAACTCCGCCTGAAACGCCGCATCCGCCTTCGCCAGGTCGTACTCATGCTCCAGCTCAACCAGCGCCGCCATCAGCGTCTCGGGAACGTATCGTCCCCCATAAACGCCAAACCGCCCCGCCCGCGATTCAGACGGAATTGAGGGAACAACAATCGAAGCCATAAGAAATCTCCTACACTCGCCCATGCGAAGGGGAACCTTCCAGTGTACTAGGGTAGCTGTTTCCCACGGCTATTCTGGAATTTCAATCTCCGCTTGATTTGCACTCGTAATGGAGAGCAAAGCCGTTATCCACTCACCAAAATGCCTGCACTCGCGCCGGAGGGTCGGCAAACCAATGTGGTTGGCGATCAAGGGTCCCGACGAGACTTTCCCATATTGGGGAACTATCTCGCAAATTCGCTTTGATGGGGGACTATCGTTATCGATTAGCTCCGGGGTCTCGAATTGGCCTCGAACAGCTCTTAATGCGGCCAACTCAGCTCCAATGCCTGGAAGAGCAACTTGGAAGCACTCTGTGTCGGCGAAAAGCAGCGCCTCAAATTCGTGGAGCTGAAGATACGGAATGAATCTTGGATGGCCCATATCCTCTTTAAATTGACTCTCTACGAAGCTGACCCGGTCATACGCGCTCGCAAGGCGTTTGGATTCGGCAAGGCCCGGAAACTCCAACGGAAGCCGATAAAGGTCAACCATAGTGGTAAACCAAGAATCGCGGGCACTGTCCTGCTTCATCCACAATACTAAGTCGTTTCGCAGATGCTGATAGCTGACCATCCCACCACGAAAGACCTTCCCTTTCCTGCGGCCAGTCGTTATCCGATGCACATCGCAGTAAATTCCATTCGCACCCAGTTCGGTCGCAAGTAAATCGCGTACGAAAGTCTCTTCGGTCTGGCCCTCCACGACAAAATGAAGACGCACTATGATGCAGGCCTCCCACCGATGACGTTTTTCTCCCAGAGTTCAGAGAGAGTGTACTCATTCAACCACCCATCCAACTCGCCTCCATCAAGGCGGCGGAATCGCGACTCTCTCCCAGGACGGTCGACCACAACAACATCCTCAGGTGCAAACCGGTCGATTAGCGAAACCGACTGCGTCGCAAGGATCACCTGGACTGTTTTCGACGCAGCCCGAATCAATCCAGCAAGGATCTCGATTGCGTATGGATGAAGACCAAGCTCTGGCTCATCAAGAATGACAACATCAGGCAAGTCAACGTCGGGTTGCTGAAGAAGAGTTACAAGTGCCAGAATCCGCAGCATTCCATCTGCAGCTTGGCTCGCATTAAACACTTGATCGGTGCCTTTTTCTCGCCAGCTCAGCAAGACTTTCCCAAATTCCTCTTGCAACTCGAAATCGGCAAAGAATGGGAGAATTAGACGCACGGTTTCAAGTATCCGTTGGTAGTACCTAGCGTGTCCCAAACGCAAACGATAAAGAACGGCGGCCAGATTGCCTGCGTCTTCTTTTAGCCACCGGCCTTCCCCGATACTCCATTTCTGTCGAATTCGAGCTGTGGAAGATGTGTTGTGAAATTGATACACGATTATCTTTCGGAGCAACCCGTGAATTGTTCGTGCGGTTGCGTCACCCCCTTCCGCTTTATTGATTAGCGCGGGCTCCCTATGACCCGCACCGAGGGGCTTCCATGGGGCGGGGTACGGAGAGCCTTCCCAAGAGAATCGATACTCCTCGTCTGTGTAGATGAGGGAGTCGCCCCCCGCGTACGCAAGCCGGAACAAATACTCGCTCTCACCAGCGTCAGTTTGCAAAACGAGATCGGCCTCGATGTCTCGTGTATGAGAAGGACCATCGTGGAGCAAGACGCTTGCGCCGCCCATCATCGCTACGTGTTCTTGAAGCTGCCCAGGGGGCGCCAGCGCCCAGGAGAGGAGGCGAAAGAACGAGATGAAGTTTGATTTTCCTGCCCCGTTCGGGCCAATGAGAACGGTGACCGAGCCCGGCTGAAAATCCTTGAGCTCCTTGAATGTCTTGAAGCCACGTATTGTTATGCTCTTTAAGCGTTGCCTCATCTCAAGCCGTCTTTCACCTTATCTGACGCTGCATTCAATGCGGTATTGGCAGTTCAGCATAAGGATACCCCAGCAAATCGTGCCTGCAATAGACGGATGAGCCAAACGGCCCAACCGCAGTCTGCTAGGCAACGCGCAGTCTCGACACAGATCAGTCATCTCTTGGCGCATCGGGCGCCCCAAATCTCGCTCCTGAGATGTGAGATCGCAAATCCCTCGTCAGCCCCTTTTCGCACTGTGCGTCGCCTTCCCCGCAAGTTGCGAAGGGATAAGCGCCACCGGCTCCTGATCCGGAAAGGTCGCGATCATCGTCAGGTGCCCGCCCATCGCCGCCACCGTGCGCTGCATCGTCGACAGCCGCGGGTCCTTCCGCTTCTCAAGCCGCTCGCGATCTAGCTGGATTCCTTTTTCGGTTCCGCAGGCATTTCGTCCGGCCATTGCTGCGCGCCGTGAAGCAGGCGCAAGATTCGAACGGTCTCTCCCTCAATACGATAAGCAGCAATATAGGGAGTCCCGGCAATGACCAACTCGCGTGTACCCCCGGTCCGGCCGGGACGCCCCATCTCCGGGAACTCTGCCAGGGCCGCTATGCGTGTCCGGATGCGCTCGTCAATCGCCACCGCCGCGCGGGGCTTGTCCGCTTCAATGAAATCGAAGATCGTTGTACGGTCCGTCCGTGCAAAGACTGACCATTCAAGATTCATGAGCTTACTTAGGCTTTCCGCAACGCAGCCGCACGGCGCTCAGCGAAATACGCCTCAACTTCATCGTGAGGAATCGCGGGGCGCGGGTCATCCAGAGCCTCCTGCACCTTGGCCCGGAACCATGTGTCGTGCTCTGCCGCGTTCTGCGTCAAAAAGAACGGAAGTGCGCCCTCATTCGCTGTCCGCGTAAGAAGGATACGCACCGCGTCCGAGACCGTAATCCCCGCCGCGCTCAGCACAGCCGCGGCACGCTCCTTCACTGCCGGATCGATCCGTGTTTGCACCAGCGCACTCGCAGCCATAGAGGAAACTCCTCGATTTCATTGTAATGCAATTGCATTACAAACTCAAAACCCCTGTGCCGGGTCACGGTTGCCCCACAACTTCCTTCTGAGCTGTGAAATCCCAAGTTCCTAGTCAGCCCCTGAATACCGATTTGAATTGGACAGGTCTTTAGCCACGGGCCCTTCGCGAACCACCCTGAAAGAAACCCCCCAAAAAAACTGCCGCTGTTTTGCCGATAATTTCGACCATTGAGCGCACAATCATTTCAGAGTCCAATACAAAGGAGTTACCGTCTGCGCACCGCAGACGGTAACTCCTTTGTTTTCTTGGGCCTGTGAACAACTCCTTTGTTATGTCATGCTTACCTCGTAACCTCTTGAAAATACNNAGGAAAGGTTTTGCCATGCCTGTCATGTCGTACGAGTGTCGCCACATCATGCCCAGCGGAGCCAAGTGCGCATGCGTAGCTCTCAAGGGTAAGCCCTACTGCTACGCCCACACCCGCCTCCACCAATTCAAGGCCGCGCCCCAAATCCAGCCCATGGACGACCTCCGCCTGCCCGTCCTTGAAGACCGCACCGCCATCCTCATCGCCATCGCCATGGTCACCGATGCCCTCTGCTCCGCACGCATCGACACCAAGCGTGCCGGCATCCTGCTCTACTCCATCCAGATCGCCTCGCAAAATGTCGACAAAGCCGACGTCATGCCCTTCAAAACCGTTGAAACCATTACCCAAACCGACACCGGCGAGGAATTAGCCCCGGAAAAATACATCTGCGACAAACACAAATGCGCCGCCTGCCCCGAACGCGACACCTGCGAATTCTGCGAATTGGACGAAGACGAAGAGCAAGAGGAAGACGAACACGGAGAATCCAAACCCGTCCCCCGCGCAGTGCAATCCGCCCGAAGCATAGTGGCCGCTGCGGTCCACCGTGCAATGGCCGCTGAAGGCTGGACAATACCC
>PMWR01000315.1 GCA_003166055.1 Acidobacteriaceae bacterium | reverse complement strand
CACGAGGTGGATGGCGGCGACGTCGTCTGCGAAATCATCAATGGCGGCATGCTCGGTGAACACAAGGGCATCAACCTCCCCGGCATTCCGGTACGCGTGCCTTCTCTGACCGAGAAAGACGCGGAAGACCTGGAATTCGCGCTCAAAAACGGCGTCGACGCCATCGCCGTCTCCTTCGTCCGTACCGCCGAGGATGTCCGCCTGGTCCGCAACCGCGTCTCCGCCTACGGCGGCGAAACCTGGATCATCGCCAAGCTCGAAAAGCCCCAGGCTATCGAGCATCTCGACAGCATCTTGCAGGCCGCCGACGGCATCATGGTAGCCCGCGGCGATCTCGGCGTCGAAGTCCCGCCCGAGAAGGTTCCAGCCATTCAGAAACACATCATCCGTCGCGCCGCAGAGTACCGCAAGCCGGTCATCACCGCGACCCAGATGCTCGAGTCGATGATCGATAACCCGCGCCCCACCCGCGCCGAAGTCTCCGACGTCGCCAACGCCATCTATGACGGCACAGACGCTGTCATGCTCTCCGGCGAGTCGGCCGTGGGCAAGTATCCCGTGGAAACCGTCGCCATGATGGGCCGCATCGTCACAGAGACGGAACTCCACATCAAACTCGACGAGCACGCCGAGCCCCGCGAGCGGCTCAGCCATCTCTCCATCGCGGAAACCATCTGCGAAGCCACGGCCCACGCCGCCGANNCACCCCTCCGCGCCCATCTTCGCCCTCAGTCCGGTCGAAGTCACCATCAATCGCCTCAACCTGCTCTGGGGCACCACCCCCATACGCTGCCCCAAAGTCAACAGCACCGAGGCCCTGGTCGACGTCGCCGAGAACCTGCTCGAGCAAAGCGGTTACGTTCGCCCCCGAGAAGTCATCGCCATCGTCGCCGGCACCCGCACCAAGTCCGGATCAACAAACTTCCTCCGCCTGCACGTCATCGGCGAGCACCAGGAAGGCGTCCGCTTCTTCGCCTCCAAAGAAGATGAGAAGCTCCCCGATCCACCGCCTGAAGCACCCGTCGTCAAGCCGAGACGCGCCATCCGGTCGCCCAAATCTCCAGCACAGCAAAAATAACCACCCCCCACACCCAAAACAAAAGCGCCACTCCCAATCCCGGAGTGGCGCTTTTTGTAATGGCACGATGGCCCGTCGCTCATTGAAACAATCCTGCACTACAAATTGGCGACCAACATGTACTCCTGCGCCACCGGCTCGACAATCTTCAGGCGTCCGTGTCCAGGGTTCGGAACATAGCTGGTGCGCAATAGTCCCGCCTTTTCCAACACCGAAACATCCCGGCTAACCGCCCGCACATCGCGCTTCAATCCCCTCGCTAATGCGGAGATATGCTGCGATGCCTCTTTGACCAGACGCAGCAATCGCACTCTTTCCGAAGTAAGAACTTCCAGCAAGTCCTCGGGGTCTTCGAAAGTGATGGTGATCCCGGGTGGCAGAGCTTCGCCCCTGTCCAGCTTCTTTGCATGCTCTCGGAGGCGGTCGAAAAAATCTTCCGTGCTGCCTACCCTCAGGTTAATCTTGGTCTTCCTCATCTTCGATCCTCCAGAGTTCGTGAACTTCTTCGATGAACCGCTTCAAATGTGTCTGATATGTTGCGAAATCGATGGCTTCAACGCGGCCCATAAAGTGCTTATGGTGGTAGCCGTGGCTGTTGTCGAATCCAAGAACCCTCCCATTGTCCGCGCGACACCGTTTTAAGTTGATGTACGCGAGACTGTACGCGACGACCTTCCCATCCTCGAACCAGACCTGTTCCTTCAAAACCGCGCCCTTGCGCGCACCTTTGAGCGGGGTGACCTCGGTCAACATGGTCTTGACCGGGCGCGATCTCTTGCTCACAGAGACATATTATCACAGATAGGATGTTTCATGTCCTGCCTGAATTGCGCGTATCGCGAAGTTTTCTCAACGGCTCATTTCCGGAACTGAGCGGCGATCTTCCAGAATCAGTTGAATGGCCTCGCCTAGGTTCCGCCTGCACTCCTCCACACTTCGCCCCTGTCCATTCGCGCCCGGAATCTCAGGAGACCAGCCAACGAACCATTCGCCGTCGCGCTCGATGATTGCAGTGAATTCGTTCCGCATGGAACGAGTTTAGTCCAGCAACTTGTCGTGCGAAAACGGGCAAGGTGAAGCTTTCCCCATCTCGCCCGCTACACGATCTTCAACATGAAGATCACTTCGCCGCCAACTGTCTGAGCACGTACTGCAAAATCCCGCCGTGCTCGAAATACTCAATCTCCTGCGGCGTATCGATGCGTACCTTGGCGTCGAACTCCTTCACCGTCCCATCGGCTGCCGTGGCCTTCACCTTGAGCGTCCGCCCACCGGCAAATTTGCTCGCCAGCAGCGCCGTCAATCCGGCGAAGTCGTAAATCTCCTCGCCTGTCAGTCCCAGCGATTCGACGCTCTGCCCCTCGGCAAACTGCAGCGGCAGAATCCCCATCCCCACCAGGTTGGACCGGTGAATCCGCTCAAAGCTCTCCGCGATCACCGCCCGCACTCCCAGCAGATTCGGCCCCTTCGCCGCCCAGTCGCGCGACGACCCCGAGCCGTACTCCTTGCCCGCCAGGATCACCAGCGGCACACCCCGCTCGGCGTACTTCACGCTGGCGTCAAAGATCGACATGCCTTCGCCCTCGGGAAGCAGCCTTGTCACGCCGCCTTCCGTACCAGGCGCGAGCTTGTTGCGCAGCCGCACATTGGCAAAGGTGCCCCGCACCATCACCTCATGATTCCCGCGCCGCGAACCGTAAGAGTTGAAGTCCGCCGGCTTCACGCCATGCTCGGCAAGATACTTCCCAGCCGGCCCGTTGGCCTTGATATTGCCCGCCGGTGAAATGTGGTCGGTGGTCACCGAATCGCCCAGCACCGCCAGCACCCGCGCTCCCAGGATGTCCATAACCGGTGCCGGCGTCTTGGTGATCCCGTCGAAATACGGTGCCTTCCGAATGTAGGTCGAGTCCGGCTCCCACTGGTACACATCGCCGGTCGGGAACCTAAGCCCCTGCCAGTTCGCGTCGCCATCTGAAACCGTCGCGTACTCCTTGCGGAAGCTCTCGCTCGACAAGCCTTTCTCAATCGCCGCAGCCACTTCAGCCTGCGTCGGCCAAATGTCTTTGAGGAACACCGGCTTGCCAGCCTCGTCCACTCCCAGCGGATCGGTATCGAAGTTGTGCCCGATCTTCCCCGCCAGCGCATACGCCACCACCAGCGGCGGGCTCATCAGATAATTTGCCCGCACGTCCACATTGACGCGCCCCTCGAAGTTGCGATTGCCGCTCAGCACGCTCACCGCAACCAGCCCGTGCTCATCGATGCTCTTCGACACATCCGTCGGCAGCGGCCCCGAGTTCCCGATGCAAGTCGTACAGCCATACCCCACCACATTGAACCGCAGCTTTTCGAGATAAGGCAGCAACCCCGCCTTGGTGTAGTAATCCGTCACAACGCGCGAGCCCGGCGCCAGCGAAGTCTTCACCCACGGCGGGACAGTCAGACCTTTTTCGACAGCCTTCTTCGCCAGAATCCCCGCCGCCACCATCACTGAAGGATTCGATGTGTTGGTGCAGCTGGTAATCGCCGCAATCACCACCGACCCGTGATCGAGATACGTGTCGGGATCGACCCCAAATCGCTCCTTCACCGTCGTGGTCAGATGCACCGGGACCTTCTCTGCGATGCCAGTGTCCGTCACCGACCCCCGCTTCCAAGCCGCTGCCGTCCGCGTCCCCAGCGGCTTAGCCGTGGGCGCCAGCAGCCCGGGCAGTTGCTGTTCGAAGCTCGCAGCCGCATCCTTGAGCAGCACGCGGTCCTGCGGCCGCTTCGGTCCCGCCACGCTCGGTTCCACAGTCGCCAGGTCAAGCTCCAGCGTCTGCGTGTACTCAGCCTCCGGCGAATCCCCCGTGTGAAACAGCCCCTGCTCCTTGTAATAAGCCTCCACCAGCGCGATCTGTTCCTCGCTACGTCCCGTCAGGCGCAGGTAGCGCAGCGTCTCCGCGTCCACCGGGAAGATGCCGCACGTCGCGCCATACTCGGGCGCCATATTGCTGATCGTCGCGCGGTCAGCCAGCGGCAGCTCCGCAATTCCCGGCCCATAGAACTC
>PMWR01000154.1 GCA_003166055.1 Acidobacteriaceae bacterium | reverse complement strand
GTTCAACCTCATCATGGCCACCCTCAAGCGAGACAACGGCATCATCGCCATTGATTACGACCTGTTCGCCATGGCCCGTGACAATCTCGAAGAAGCCGTCAGTCTGCGCACTGACGATGCACGTGCCCAGCTCTATCTCGGAAAGGTCATCTCCCTCACCGCGCGCAACGACGAAGACCGCCAGCTGGCCGAAGAGCATTTCATGAAGGCCATCCAGTATGACCAGACCCGCGGCGCCTATCCTGACCCGCATCTCGAACACGCCATCCATCTGCTCGGAACCAACGGCGACAAAACCGAAATCCGCAACGAGCTCGAGTCCTATGTCGCTCTCTATCAGCGCCAGCACGGTGGATTCCTGCCCAACAACATGGCCGTCCTCTACGACTACCTCAATCTGGTCGGCGAGCCCAATTGGTATGCGGCTCCTGCCGAGGTCATCTCCACCAGGAACGTCGAACCCCTGCGCACCAGCACCTCAGGGTCCGCCACCGCCCTCACAGGCCCTGAGGTGATCGCAGTCGCCACCAGCACAAACACACCCCAGCCCAACGCTGACGCTCAGCAGGCGTCGGCAGCGGCGCCTGCCGGCAAATCCAAGTCACCAAAGAAGACCATCGCAAAATGACGAACGCACGTTTCAGATTTCTTGCTCTTCTTCTCGCTTCCACCATCGGTGTCGCAGCTGGAGCTCAGAAAATCGCCGTCGGCATTGCCCCGGTCTTCGATGGCGGCGGCGAGGAGTTCGGGCCCACCGTTGCCCAGCACCTCACGCTGTTTGTCTATCAGAATCTGCTCGGCAGCCACTCCGCTCAGCCTTCCCTGCTCAGTCCCGGCGGCGTTTACTCGCCGCTCGATACCAGCTGGCTGGTCGAGTACGTGCAGGACCGCCCCGAAATCAGCCTGCTCCTTGTAGCTACGCTCAAGCCCGTCATCAACCCCTCCAAAGAGCACTGGATCATTCCTGTGGATCTGGAGCTCCTCAACGCCCGCTCCGGCGATACCGTGGCNNCGCGATTTTGAAAAGCAGCCGCTCGGCAAGGCCACGGCTCAACTGGCCTCATCCATCCGCCAGACCCTCGAAGCCAAGCTCGCCGGCCTCTCGCCGGCGACGCCGGCGCCCGCGTCCCAGTCCGCGCTCGTCTCAGCGGTCGCCTCGGGAGCTGCGGCTGCCTGCCCCATCAATGTCCGCATCACTTACAGCTACAAGCACGCCGCCTCGCACGCCTACGTGCTCCTCGCCAACGGACTCGACGAGTCAACCGACCTCAAGGACGGCGTGGCCAGCTTCAGCGCCCCGTCCGGCGAGCTTCTCCTGCAGTTCTCCGTCAACGACGCGCCCTACAAGCTGCAGAAGGAGAATCTCTACCAGTTCTCCAGCATCAACACCTGCAAGCTCTCCACGCTCATCGTCGATCTAGGCCCCGGCGGCGACGCCCGCGCCCACTGGGAGTGAGAGTTTTCCTGGAGAGCCGCGGCTCGATCGCTGGTAACCCTTCGTTATGCACGGGTGGATGCGCTCCAGGCAGGCAGCGACAGGGCCCCCAGCTTGCTGCGACAGGGCCCGCGCCGGAGGCGCAGTGGAAACTAGAGCGCATTCATGATAGCTGTACCCTGTAATTGCAAAGCCTGAACCATGCGCGCGCATTGGCTGATGTGATTGCGGGAAGGGCTTCTGCGATGGCTTGATCGAGAGCTTGTTCGGTTCGCGATTTAACTCCGCGCAGGAGCTGTTTCATCTTGGACCATGCTTTCTCGATGGGATTGAGATCGGGCGAGTATGGTGGCAGGTAGAGCAGCGTTGCGTGAGTTGCCTCGATTCGCTGGCGTACTCCATCTACCTTATGCGAGCTGAGGTTGTCCATCACCACCACGTCGCCCGCAGACAGCTTCGGGCAAAGGACCTGATCGAGGTAGGCGAGAAATATCTCTCGATCTGTGGCCTCGGGGATGGTCATGGTGGCGACCATGCCGCGCGTGCTCATGGCGCCGATGATGGTGAGAATCTTCCAGTGGCTCTGTGGCGTGGCTTCTGAGATGCGCACACCACGGCGGGCGCGGGCGTACAACCGTGTCATGCCAAGCTTGACACCGCTTTCGTCAAGGAATATCAGCTTTTCAGCCGGGGTCGCGCGGATGGTTTCGAGAAAGTCTGCGCGTCGCCTGCGGTTTTCATCGGTGTCGCGTTCGGCGGCGTAGAGCGACTTTTTTTCAATACCAGGCCGAGCCGCTCGAGCGTCAGCCAAACCAGAGAACGGCTCAAAGACACGCGCGCATCCCGCCAAATCCAGTCGCGCAACTGGTCCAGAGTCCAATCCGGCTCACGCTCGACCTGCTCACGAATGCGCCCAGCCAGAAGTTCATCCACGCGCCGTCGCACACCATAACGCGACTGCGCAATCCGCCGCATCTGTCCGGTGCGCAACTGCTGCTTGCGAATCTTGCGCACATACTCGAAGCTGACCTCATAGCGAATCGCAACCGCACGCATGCTCACACCGCCGCGAGCATAGGCCTCAAGCACACGGCAACGCAAATCATCGGAATAGGCTCGTCCCATAAGCGTCGTAAGCGGAGTCCAGAGCTAATCCCAACTTACCCCAAATCCAGCTCGCTGGGTATATCTATCTTGGAACTGCTCTAATGGATTGATCCGTCGGTGGACTGCGCGGCGTGAAAGAGTTTGTGGTTGATGTCGGGCCAGAATTCCTTGAAGACAAAACTGGCTGCGTCGATCGCCACATCCAGTCCCCATTCCGAGCCGGTATTCGTAAAGCTGCGCTCGCGCGAGGGATAGTAGAGGCTCGAAAGCCCCGCCGAAGCGCCGGCGCCCAGAACTTCACTGGCGTTGAAGACGTTGTTTCCAGCATCAGATCGCGTCACGACAGCGCGGCTCAATGCATAGCCTGTTCGCTTGAAGAACCCGCCCCTGCCGAGCGTGTAGTACCTGGTGTCCTCATGGGTAATCGAGGGCACCACAAATTCCACCATGTAGTTCTCGCTGGTCTGATCCACAGCGTTGTGCCAGAAGTAGCGGGCAAATCCGGCCGCGCCCTGGTGGAATTCAGGCGTGGCATCGATCCCCATGTCGTATGCGGTGAGCATGAGCGGAATGAAAATGGAGGAGTAGTCGAAGGAGTCCTCGGTTGCGGTAACAAACTTCTCCTTCACCGATTGCGGCGGCAGTTGCTCGTCGGTGCTTACGGCGCGAAAATTCGGCACGATACCAAGAATGCGCCTGGTTTGCGGTTGACGCTGATCCGGGTCATTGCTCTTGGCCGTGTTTGTCGTCGGCGTTGGCTCCTTCGGCGCATCGGGTAGTGCGTTGCCGGCGGCCTTCATTTCGCCAGCCGAGGTGTCGGCGTCAGCAACATTCGGCGTTGCTGCTTGTGAAGGATCAGGCGCCGCGGTTCCCTGGGCCCCGGTTTCCTGGCTTGGGTCAATCGATGCCGGCGTTGGCGACACGAGCGCAAGCATGGGCGTGCTTGAGGTGATTTGCGTTTGCTGCGCAGCCAGCTGCGCCGAGTGGAGCATGAGGCAAGCGGCCACCAATGAGCAAAGGCCAAGCGGATAAAGCCGAAATGAATTGAAGCCAGGCGAGCGTCGGAGAAATCGACTCATGAATTTTCGGACTGGGGGAGGGGTGGATGAAGTCATGCTGAATTAGATGTTGGAAATGCCAAAAAGGAAGATGCGCGCGGCCTGAAATGAACCATTCTGCCTGTCAAAGGTAACCTAATTCGTCTTAAGTACCGTAGATCGTGTGCGCCCCGTACAATTCGAAGTATTCGCCACTCAAGAAACAATCTGGGAGCCGTTCATGAAAAAGGTTTTTCTTGCTCTCCTCGCTTGCGTCGTGCTGTTTCCATCCGCCATGGCAGTGGCGGCCGACCTGACGGCCCCTATTCATCAGTTCATTGATGGATTCAATACCGGTGACGTCAAATCCGCCTACGCTGCTTATGCCAATGGCGACATCGTGATTGTGGACGAGTTTGCACCTCACCGCTGGATTGGCGCCGACGCTCCACAGGCATGGGCTGCCGCTTACGACAAGCACGCGCGGTCCACCGGCGTTTCAGATGGTTTTGTGAAATACGGCGAGCCGACGCGAAGCGAAGTGGAGAACGATGTTGCCTACGTAATCATTCCCACCACCTATCTCTATAAGCAGAACGGGAAGCCAACGACGGAAGAAGGACAGATGACGTTTGTTCTCCATGCGGAAGCAGGCGGGTGGAAGATCAGCGCGTGGACCTGGTCGGGCGTGAAGCCGCATCCCGCAAGGTAGAACAATGGTCGGGACGGGGAGATTTGAACTGCCGAACGGCGAGAAGTCGTCTCGCGCCCCTCGCAGGCTGGATTGGCGCATTTGCTTCGCAAAAGCGATTGGGGTGCTTCGTTGTCGGCAGTCGCGTAGTGGCCTGCGACTGCGAGCTTCAGATTTTTGCGGAGTAAATGGTCGGGACGGGGAGATTTGAACTCCCGAATGGCAAGACTTCGTCTCGCTCCCCTCGCAGGCTAGATTGGCGCATTTGCTTCGCAAAAGCGATTGGGGTGCTTCGTTGTCGGCAGTCGCGTAGTGGCCTGCGACTGCGAGCTTCAGATTGTTGCGGAGTAAATGGTCGGGACGGGGAGATTTGAANNTTTGGTGCTTGACCAGTTTACACCAGCATGGCCCTCAGCCGCCCTCGGCGGGCGCTCGTGATTGCAAATTTCTTCAATCCTGTGAGGGCTTTGCGCTAGTGCGTGGGAGGAACAAACTCCGAAGGCAGGGCCGAGCCGGTGCCGAAGAAGAACTCTTCCATCTGCTCGACGAGGAACTGCTGTGCCTGGGGGGTCCAGGGCTGGAGGCGGTATTCGTTGAGCAACATTTTCTGCCTGTCCACCCACTCGGCCCACGCTGCCTTGGAAACATTCTTGTAGATTTTCTGGCCAAACTCTGAATCGAAGGGCGGTTCGTCCAGGCCCTCCATTTCCTTCTTGTTGCGCACGCAAAAAACAGTATGTGCCATGCTTTGAGCTCCTCCAGTCATTGTATTGGATTGACGAGATTCAGCCTCAGGGCAGGTACATTCCCGGCTTGAATTGGGGAGTGGCCGCCCCGGCGAACGGACGCGGATTGGAATTTTTACTTGACAATGCGTTGCTTTGTGGATTCTCTTATGTCATTCTCACGTCACGCCTTTCGGCGTATCCGTGGCCGGAGTCTGTTCCCCGTCAGCGCAACCGGCTTTGAGCGGGCAAAACCCGATTCCCAAATTCAGGACTCAAATCCAAAGGAGCAAGACATGACCGAAGAAGCTACTCAGAGTGGTCTCAGCGATACGGCCGCATCAGGCCTTGCGTACATCACGATCATCCCCGCGATCGTCTTTCTAGTTGTCGCGCCGTATAACCAGAACTCGACGATACGCTTTCATGCCTGGCAATCCATTTTCCTGGGGATCGCCTGGTTCGCCATCAGCCTCGTGGCCATCATCCCTATCCTCGGGTGGCTCGTTTTCGCGGTGGGTTCGCTGACGCTTTTTGTGGTGTGGATCATGTGCATCCTGAAGGCGTTTCAG
>PMWR01000215.1 GCA_003166055.1 Acidobacteriaceae bacterium | reverse complement strand
TGGATGACATCAGAGGAAGACGTTTGGTGTGTGCCGGAGCTGCTGATTGCGGCGAGGCACTTTCCAATTGCCCCCGACAAGGTGATGCGCGCACTCCCGCGGCTGGACCGGCGCAGCTTTGAGGCGGGGATGCATGGGTGGACGAAGCATTGAGGTAGAGGTTAGAGGCAAATCGTGGAGATATGATGGCGTTGTTGGACCTCTGTGCGCCTGTCACGCAACGACGGTCACCTCTGTCGAAGGTCGCAATCCATTTACTTGGAGTGGATGAAGTGGGACCGGCTCACGCTTTCTTCTCTCGTTTTATTGATTAAGTGAGAAGCTGAGATTGATTGTTGTCATTACCGCGACAGGTTCGCCATTTAATGTGTAGGGTTGATAGCGCCATTGCCTGACAGCGTCAAGTGCTGCTTGTGAAAGCGACTCATCGGGGCTGGAAACGATCTCGGCATTTTGAATCATGCCATTTTTATCGATCATCGCCTTGATCACTACTGTGCCTCCGATGTGCGCTGCGCGCGCACTGGGCGGATAGATGGGCGACACTTTCATAAGGAGTACACCTGCTTTCACTCCGCCATTTTGGCCAGTCTTGAATGTGACCGTTTTGACCACAGGCACTGTGGCATCCGGTGCGGGGGTAAAGGCCGCATCGTCAGTGTTAATCTCCGTGAACTCGTCCAGGTCCGCCTCGAGCTTTTTTTCTCCGACGTAAGAAATGTCGATATGTCCGGCTATGTTGTGATCCTGGAACTTCTGAATGTGGCTGTAAGAATTTGTAATGGTGTGATTCATCAGCATGGAAACCAGCACGGGGGTCTGGCTGTCGAAGCAATAGGCAGTGCCCACGCCATGCAGACCGGCAGGTTGAAAATCCGCACGAGGCATTAAGCCCGGTCTTGATGAAACCAGCGCGACGCACAGGTTCACGGTTCCTGAATTGTCGATGGTCACCAATTTCAAGCTGGTATCGCCGGATTCATAATCTTGCGCTTTGGGAAGTGAAAAGAGAACAGCGCTGCTGAGCCGATGCTCCATGCTGGTAATGTCATCGCCTTTGACCAGCTGCAAAGTCTTATCGTCAGCGGTACGCCACTCACTGTGTACGTTGTTTCCCTTTGTCCACGTTACCCGGCTTATTTTGCCCGGCGCCCACCAGTATTCAACCTTGCCTTCGGCACTCACATTTCCCAGATCGCCCAGCAGGCGATAGTGGTAGCTCAAGTGCCAGGGCTTCGCTGTAGCAGAATCGTAATTGTAAAAAGGCGCCCCCATCTCCAAAATCGCCTTGGGATCTTGAGGCAACTTGATATTCCCATCGTTTTGCGCACCGAGTGTCAGCGAAGCCACAAATACAAACGCAAAAACAATGGAATTTTTCATGACGGGATGGTAGCACGCTGGGTATCGCCGCCGCGACAGCCGCGTCAGCATTAGGAATCACAGCTGGCGTGTTGTCGCCAATTCGAAAGTAATCCGAGCTCGATTTAAGTTGATATCGAATCACTCAGCGAGCACTTAGCTCGCCTTGTCGGCGACGGCCAGCAGGGTTTGGAACTGCGGTGTCTCCGGCTCCTTGTGGACTACTGAGATTTGCAGGTTGGTGAATCCGGATTTTTCGAGCATGGATTCGATTTCGGTTTCGCTGAAGCCGAGCCACTCGTCGGCGTAGAGCTCGCGGGCTTCNNTTGACGAGATCGAGGATGATGACGCGGCCGCCGGGGCGGAGGATGCGGTTCGCTTCAACCAAGGCGCGCTCGGGGTGCAGGGCGTGATGGAGCGACTGGGAGAAAAAGACGAGATCGACCGAGGCGGCTTCGATGGGGACTTCTTCCATGTCACCGAGGCGGTATTCGACGTTGGTGACGCCATTGCGCAGGGCCTGTTCGCGGGCGACCTCGATCATGTTGGCGGAGGTGTCGACGGCGATGACTTTTTTGGCGCGCTGGGCGAGCAGGAGCGCAAAGGCGCCTTCCCCGGCGCCGAGGTCGGCGATGACCATGGGAGGCATGAGGCAGAGTAGCGCTTCGGCGAGGCTTTTCCAGGATTTGCCGGGAACATAGTCCTTGCCGAGGCGGCCGGCGACGGAGTCAAAAAAGATGCGCATCTTGTCCTGGCGCTTTTTGACGACACGGCGCATGGCGGCCTGATCGATGGGGGCTTCGGGAATTTCTTTCGCAGCGCGGACCAGGATATCGTCTAATGGGTTGCCGTCGGCGCGACTGAGACGGTAGAGACTGCTCTTGCCGGTGCGGCGATCTTCAACCAGGCCAGCCTGTTTCAATTGAGAGAGATGCGTGGAGATGGTGCTCTGGCCCATGGTCAGAATCTCCTGCAATTCGGCGACGGAAAGCTCCTCGCCGCGCAGCAGAAGCAGGATGCGGAGGCGGTTGGGGTCGGCGACGACGCGCAGGATTTTCACAAGACTCGGCATAATTCCCCATTGACGGAGCGGCGCGGTTCTGATACATATCAACATATCACGATTTGACGATGTGAGTGGAGCGGTGAAGAAGTGAAATAGCGAAGAAGTGAAAAAGTGACCGAGTGAAGAAGTGCCGAAGCGAACTATTGAAGTGAAGAAGAGCGGGAATTTACTCCAAGGAGAATTGAGATGGCGACATTGGCAGTGGAAACGGAATTGGGATACAAAGTAGCCGACATGAGTCTGGCGGACTGGGGCCGGAAGGAAATCAATATTGCCGAGCATGAGATGCCGGGATTGGTGTCGATCCGGAACAAGTCTGCGGCGGGCAAGCCGCTGGCGGGCGTCCGCATTACCGGCTCGCTGCACATGACAATTCAGACGGCGGTGTTGATTGAGACGCTGACAAGCCTGGGCGCGGATGTGCGCTGGGCGAGTTGCAACATCTTTTCGACGCAGGACCATGCTGCCGCTGCGATCGCAGCTACGGGCGTGCCGGTGTTCGCGTGGAAGGGTGAGTCGCTGGAGGACTACTGGTGGTGCACGTACCAGGCGTTGGCGCACAAGGGCGGACTGGGACCGCAACTGGTGGTGGATGACGGCGGCGATGTGACGCTGCTGATTCACAAGGGGTATGAGCTTGAAGAAGGCGACGGCTGGGTGAATACGCCGAGCGGCAACCATGAAGAGCAGGTGATCAAAGACCTGTTGAAGAAGGTGTTTGCGGAAGACCCGCAGCACTGGCACAAGGTGGCGGCGGAGTGGCGCGGTGTTTCAGAAGAGACGACGACGGGCGTGCACCGGCTCTACAAGATGATGGAGCAGGGCAAGCTGCTGGTTCCGGCCATCAATGTGAACGACTCGGTGACCAAGAGCAAGTTTGACAACCTGTATGGCTGCCGCGAGTCGCTGGCCGATGGGATCAAGCGCGCGACCGATGTGATGGTTGCGGGCAAGGTTGCGGTGATCTGCGGGTATGGCGATGTGGGCAAGGGCTGTTCGCACTCGCTGCGCGGCATGGGCGCGCGCTGCATTATTACCGAGATCGATCCGATCAACGCGCTGCAGGCGGCGATGGAAGGCTTTGAAGTTACCACGATTGAAGACACGCTGGGCCGCGGCGACATCTACGTAACCACCACCGGAAACGTGGACATCATCACGCTGGAACACATGAAGAAGATGAAGGACCAGGCGATTGTCTGCAACATCGGGCACTTCGACAACGAGATCCAGATGGACCGTCTGAACGAAGAGCCGGGCGTGACCAAGCTGAATATCAAGCCGCAGGTCGACTTCTATACGTTCCCCGACGGTCATGGCATCTTCGTTCTCGCCGAGGGACGGCTGGTGAACCTGGGTTGCGCGACGGGACATCCGAGCTTTGTGATGTCGAACAGCTTTGCCAACCAGACGCTGGCGCAGCTTGACCTTTGGGCCAAGAAGGACAGCTACAAGGTGGGCGTATATGTGCTGCCGAAGTACCTGGACGAAGAGGTGGCGCGCCTGCATCTTGAGAAGATCGGGGTGAAGCTGACGACGCTGTCGGCGAAGCAGGCAGAGTACCTGGGCGTGCCGGTGGAAGGGCCTTACAAGGCGGACAATTACCGGTACTAAGCACCTGCGGTGCGGCAGACGCCTTCGGCCGGCCCGCGCTCGAAAGACGCGCGGGGGTGAAGATAAGGTACAAAAGGCCAACATACCCAGGTCTCGAAAGCGAGGCCTGGGAATCTGGTTTGTTTGTTCGTTTTTCAGGGGGAATGGATATGGCTGTGCCGCTGAATTTGTCATTCGAGCTATTTCCACCGCGCACGCCGGAGAGCGCGGCGAAGCTGCCGGCGGCGATTGCGCAGTTGGCAGCGGTGGGACCGGACTATTTTTCAATTACCCACGGCGCCTGTGGTTCCGGGCAGGACGGGACGTACGAGACGCTTTTGACGGTGGTGGAGCATAGCGGCGTGGAGGCTGTGCCACACCTGACGTGCGTAGGTTCGACGCGGGCCAACGTCGCCGGTCTGCTGGCGCGGTATCGGGAAGCGGGCGTCACCCGCATTGTGGCCTTGCGCGGCGACCTGCCGGCCACTGCCATGAGCGCCTCTGCGCCGGGAGAGTTCCACTATGCCAGTGAGCTGGTCAGCTTCATCCGCGAGACGCACGGAGATGACTTCCAGATCGAGGTGGCCGCATATCCGGAGATGCACCCGCAGGCATCCAATCCGGGCGCGGACTTCGAGCACTTCCGCCGCAAGGTGGAGGCCGGCGCGGACGGGGCGCTGACCCAACTGTTCTATAACGCCGACGCGTACTTCGACTTTATGGAACGCTGCGGCAAGGCAAACATCGACATCCCGGTGGTGCCGGGCATTATGCCGATCACCGGGTTCGCCAACACGCTGCGTTTTTGTACCAACTGCGGCGCCGATCTGCCGCGCTGGGTGCGCCTGCGCCTGGAACAACTGCAGGATGACAAGCCGGCACTGTTGGACTTCGGGGTGGAAGTGGTGACGCGCCTGTGCGAGACGCTGCTGCGCAACGGCGCGCCGGGTCTGCACTTTTACACCATTAACCAGGCTGAGCCGACCTTGCGCCTGTGGAAGAACGTGGCGGCGCCGGCGATGGCGTGAACGAAGCGTCTGGGCGATGATGGGCAACGGTGCAATTGATCGAAGGAAGCGGAAAAGCCCCGGCTGCGGCCGATTTTTTTGCGTAGTCTACGGCCGCTTGCGGTTTGCGACGCGGTGGTAGAAGCCCCAGATCGAGCTGTGGAGCAGGCGGGTTTGCTCGGCCTTGAGGGCTTTGTAGGAGCGCTCGACGTATCCGTCGAACTCCGGGGGCCAACCGATGGTGGAGCGGCGCTCGCCGAAGTCGCCCTCGGCCCACTTGGACAGCACGGCTTTATAGCCGACCACGTGGGTGACGAAGTCGAGCAGGCAGCGCGGCATCTGCTCCTCAATGATGAGGTACGCTTTGTCGATGATGATCTTCTCGCGGACATCGTTGAGGGGCATGAAGATGGTTTTCATCCACAGCACCCACTCTTTCATGTCCTCGTCGCGAATGGGGTGGCACTGGGTCTTGCCTTGCTTCTGGAGCAGCGAGCGGTAGGCGATGTTGCCGGCCTGGGAGGCAACGTAGAGCGGTCCATAGAACTCGTTGAGGCGCTTGTTGACCAGGTCGAGCTTGTCGCGGCGGCGGGCCAGCATGCGCGCGCTCATAAACGTGGCGAGGTAGCCGATGAAGGCGAGAACAATGGTGAGGACGGCGAAGTTTTGTGTTGTCAGGTTCGGTGCGAAGAAACTGGATGGGTCCATTGCGTGATTGGCCTTGCGGAAGAGTATATATGCGGGGGCGAGGGGTGGCTGGTGATAGAAGATGTTCGATTGGCAAGTTCAGGCTGCGGCAGTGTTGCTGACTTGCACTTCGAGGATTGTTCCGTGGATCCTCTGAAGGCAAACGACCATTTCAAACAGATTGCGAGCTTGCGGATTGCCCTGAGGGGACAGCATGCGCATGAGGCTCTTGGGCGACTTGGATAGAGCTTCCCCGAGGGCGATGAAACCGACCGTGCCGTTGATGTATTCGCGCAGTACTGACTTGGCTGTGTCAAGGTCGCCTGCGACCATGTTGGCCACGGCTTCGCGAAGGAACTCACGGCGAAATTCGGGGTCGGTGAGTTGCTCGTGTATCGTTTCGCGGAAACTTCGTGTGAGTGGCATTTATTCCTCCCGCTTGCGTGCCTTGTAGTCGGACCAATACGCCTGCGCGGCGTCGATGTCTGCCTGTTGACGTCGCTTTGAGCCTCCGCAAAGCAGGATCACGAGACGCTCCCCATCCCTGCCGAAATAGACCCTGTAACCGGGTCCGAAATCCAGTCGAAGCTCCGAGACTCCCCTGCCAACGCTCTTCACCGAAGCCAGATTTCCCATCTCAACGCGGAGGACTGCGGTCACAATCCGCGCACGGGCTGGGGCGTCGAGCTTCGTAAGCCAATTCCGGTAAGGGATGCGGCCCTTTGGGTTGATGTACTCACGGATCTCTAACATGGATTAGGGTAACGTAAATGTTACCCTACTGGCAAGTCTATTGAGGGGGAAACCTGGCGCGCGATCCTGAATCGGCTTTCGGCAAGAGTACGTGCTCACGCAAGCACAGCAGGACCAAAGCAAGACAAGAAGGGGACGCTATGGCGTTTCGGTTAACGCTTCGGTGTGTTTGCTCATTTTGGCAGTGCGGGCAATCTTGTCCCAGTTGAATGGCTTGCCGTCGATGGCGCGCTTGACGGTTTTGAACAGGACGATGGAAAAGATCTGGCGGTAGGCGAAGCGCTGCAGCCAGATGTGGAAGAGCAGCCAGCGGTCGCCTTTGTTGGCGGGGTGTTTGCGCTCAAGCGAAAACGCGATGGTAGAAGTCACGAAGTCGATGAGCAGGAAGGCGCCGAAGTAGGCCAGGAGCTTCTGAAAGCTGGCGGCGGATGCAGCTTCGGGGTGGTAGTAACGGTCGACAAAGTAGTTGAAGACGCCGTAGAGGAACATCATGTCGATGAAGGGCGAGACCAGGGGCAGGAACATCTGGAAGACAATGATGTTGGGCAGCGCGAAGAGCCCCATGGCCTTGTTGCGGACGAAAGCGGCGCGATGCTTCCAGACTGCCTGGAGCGTGCCAAAGGACCAGCGGAAGCGCTGGCGCATGAGGCCCTTGGCGTCGATTGGCGCCTCGGTGAACGCGAGCGAGCGGTCTTCATAGTCGACCTTGAAGCCCTGTTCAAGCAGGTTCATGGTGAGGTCGGCGTCTTCGGCGACGGTGTTGAGCGGATAACCGCCGGCGGCCTTGACGGGCGCGGTGCGCCACGCGCCGATGGCGCCGGGAACGACGGTGACGACGTGGAAGAGATCGAGTGCGCGGCGCTCGAAGTTCTGGCTGGTGATGTATTCGAGGGCCTGCCAGCGGGTCCACAGGTTCACGCGGTTGCCGACTTTAGCGTTGCCGGCCATGGCGCCGATGCGCGGATCTTCAAAGTGCGGAATGAGCTTGGAGATGGCGTCGGCGGCGATCACGGTGTCGGCATCGATGCCGACGTAGATGTCTTCTTCGAGGCGGTCGAGCGCGAAGTTGAGGGCCGCGGCCTTGCCGCCGTTGGGCTTGGAGAGCACCTGCACGCGGGGTTCGGCGGCATAAGCTTCACGGGCAACTTCAGCGGTGCGGTCGAGTGAACCGTCGTCGATGACGATGATATGGAGGTTGCTGTAGTCGGAGTTGAGGACGGAGCGAATGGTGCGCACGATGACCGTCTCTTCGTTGTAGGCGGGGATGAGCACGGCGACGCGCGGATTGAATCCTGGCGAAGCCTTGCTGTGCGGCTTGCGCAGGCGATCGATGATGGCGAAGATGCCGATGACGATCAGGCGGGCGCTCATCAATACGTCGCCGACAAAGAAAACCATCACGATGAAGTTGCCAATGAGCTGCACGCCGGAAAATGCGATGGAGTCAGGCAGCGCGCGCAGATGCTGCCAGAGCGTGAGCGGCGGCATGACCTGGGCGGTGGTCTTGCCCATGAGCGCGGAGACGGGCACGATGGTGTAGCCGTGAGCGCGAAGGGCATCGATGAGAACGGGCAGCGCGTCGACGGTTGCCTGGCGGTTGCCTCCGCCGTCGTGCATGAGAATGATGGAACCGCGGAACTGCGGCTTGGTCTTCATNNCCGATGACGATGTAGCCCTCATTCTGAACGCGCACGATGGGCGCGGCCTGGTCGTCGGTGTCGGGCTCCTCGTCGATGTCGTACGGGGGGCGGAAATAAAGCGGCTGGACGCCGAGTTTGCTGGCGAAGAGGCGTTCGGTAAGTTTCACCTGCAGGTCAAGTTGCTGCGGTGAGATATCGCTGATGTCGGGATGGGTGTAGGTGTGGTTGCCCACTTCATTGCCTTCGCGCACCACGCGCTGCATGAGGCCGATATTCTCAGCGGCCTCGGCGCCGATGAGCATGAAGGTTCCGTTGACGTGCTTCTGTTTCAGAATGTCGAGAATCTTCGGCGTCCACTTTGGATCGGGGCCGTCGTCAAAGGAGATGGCGACCTCATTGGGTCGATAGCCGTAGTACTCGACCGTGTACGTGCGGGGATAAATGTCCATGTGCTCATCGACGATGAGCTTTTTGTGCGGGTCGGGTTCGTCGGTGTCGATGGTGACGGTGCGCTTCCCCTGCTGAGGCAGGCCGGTAACGCGCATGATGTCGCCTTCGCCCTCGATGTCGATGTCGTGGCCGGGTTGAACCGAAGACAGGGCATGCAGCGAATCGGGGCTGCTGGGTTTGTCCCACACATTCCACATGGAGCTGTCTTCAGAGCCGAGGCGCCACAGCGCAAAGGTCTGCAGGCCGAGTTCGCGGGCCGCGCGCAGCTCGTTGAGCACGGTCACGCCATCGAGGAACCACACCACGTGCCGCTGGTTTGCATCCTCATCGATGTACTCGAAGTGGGGATTGAGGGAGTCGTAATCGAGATCGAGATCGGCGTCGGCATCGGAAGCGCGCTGCCATGCCTCGGAGACGGGAAAGTCATCGGTGTACAGCACCTTCGGCTTGACAGGCTTTTGCGGACGGCCTTTTTTTGGCGCAGGCGGAATGGAGAGCTCCCAGTCGTAGCCGTAGTTGCCGATGGCGCAGATGATCTTTTCTTTGGGAACAATCTTGAGCACCCTGGTCAGGTTGCCGACGAACCACTCCTGGCTGGCAATGGGGCCCGGCTCGCTGGTTACCTGGTGCTCGTCGTAGTTCATGAGGATGATGCCGTCGGAGCTGGCGGCGATCTGCCTGAGTTCGTCGTCGGAAGTGGCAACGGCAGTGTTGACCCAGAGCCGCAGGTTGCGCGCGTGCATGTCGCCGTAGAGTTCCTTGATGAAGCTCATGTAGGCCGGCGAGGCGCTGTCAGGCAGGCTCTCAAAATCCAGCGACAGGCCGCGGTAGACCGGATACGTGTCGAAAAAGCGGAGAATCTGGCGGCGAAGGGCAGCGCGATTCGCCGGGTTCTTCAGCACGTCGCCATAGCTGGATTCCCAGTTCTGCGTGCCGGGATTGTAATTATTCAGGTGTGGAAAGATTTCGGTGTCTTCTTTGGCCTCCTGGATGACGCGCTTGATGCGATTGTCTTCGTCAGGGTCGTGAACCGCGGAGCCGTCGACAATTGGATACTCGCGGTGGCTGTCGTTGTGAATGGACAGCAGCGTCGCATTGGGCGAGTCGACGTGAAGCCACTCGGGATAGAGCATATCGATCTGATGGACGTGCTCCTTGAAGGAGGCGTAGCTGGCTTCGTCGTAGGGCACATAATAGGCGGCGCGCAAACCTTCGCCGGAGTTGAGGGGAATCTCGGAGGGCTTGCGGCCGGTCTTGCGGCGGGCGGGTCGGGCCTTGGCGCCCTTTATCTGCAGCGTGCGGTCGGGCAGGGCCTTGAAGTTATGTTTTGGGGTGGGCAGCAGCAGTTCAGGCAGAGGCTGTACGCGGAGCACGTTGAAGATGAATCCCGCCAGAACCAGCGTGATGACCACGGCCGACACATCGAGGATGCGTCGAAGGCGCTTCCATCGCTTGCGTTGGGGGTCGAAGAATATCTGCTTATCGGGCATGGCCGCTCTGTTTAATTCTACGTGGCCGGACTCGGTGGAAGCCGCGAATGCGTCTGCGGGGATGAGGCGGCAGACCCTATGCTATACAAGACGAATCGTATGGAAGCTGCCGCACAGAGTCAATGGACGGCCCTGGGCCGGAGAACCGGTAGAGCTGGGCGGGCGTGGCCGTGGGTGCTGCCGCTTGCCGCGGGGGCGTGGCTGCGCCTGTGGATGTTGAAGGAGTTTCCGCAGCTTTCAGGCGACTCCCTGCTCTACGGGGGCCTGGCAAAGAACCTGCTGCTGCACGGGCGGTACGCGATCACCGACGGAAGCGGCGTGCTGCACGAGACACTCATCCGCCTGCCGGGGTATCCGCTGTTTCTCGTCGCTTGTTTCAAGCTGTTCGGCATGGAGAACTACAACGCCGTCGCGTACGTGCAGATCGCGCTGGAATTGGTGGCGTGCCTGCTGCTGGCAGCGTTTGCAGGGCGGATTGTGCCGGATGGGATGAAGAGGGGCGCTGCTCTCTGGNNTTTGCCGTGAGCTTTGCGGCGCTGCTGCGGCCCGATGGAGCGCTGGTGGGCGCGGCGCTGGCGCCGGCTTTGCTGGTCTGGTTGAGGCGCGGCGCGGCTGCGCGTGCAAGGCTGGTGCGGATGGCGGCGGTTTGCCTTCTGCTGGCGATGCTGCCGTTCGCCGTCTGGACGGCCCGAAACTGGCGCGTCTTTCACGTGTTTCAGCCGCTGGCGCCGCGCTACGCCACCGATCCCGGCGAGACGGTGAATCCAGGCTGGCAGCGATGGATGAAAACCTGGTGCCTGGATTTCGTTTCCACCTACGACATTTATTGGAATGTGCCGGATGGGCCGCTGGACCTGAGCAAGCTGCCGGCGCGGGCGTTCGACTCACCCGCGCAGCG
>PMWR01000142.1 GCA_003166055.1 Acidobacteriaceae bacterium | reverse complement strand
CGCCCGCAATCATAGCTGGATGCTACAGCACGGCCGCAGGATCACCGCCCCCGCGATCCCGCCTGTCGTAAACGATCGCCGAATGGCTCGCATGCCGGTTCACTCCGCAATCATTCACTGCCACCTTCGCACGCCTTCGCGCATCCTTAAGGTAGGGACATTGAAACCAAATCTGCGTCGGAAAGGCGTTCCGTGTCCGAATCGACCACCGAATCGACCGAGCCGCATCAGGCCGAACCCGCCAGCGCGGCGCCGCAGCGGGCCCACCGCCCCCGCGTCGTCATCGTCGGCGCAGGCTTTGCCGGCCTCAACGCCGCCAAAGGACTCGCACACTTGGCCGTCGACGTCACGGTAGTCGATCGCCGCAATCATTACACTTTTCAGCCGCTGCTCTACCAAGTCGCGCTCGCGGTTCTTTCCCCGGCCGACATCGCTCAGCCCATCCGCTCCATCCTNNTCCTACTTCGGCCACGACGAATGGGAACCCCTCGCGCCTGGCCTCAAATCCATCGAAGATGCTGTCGAGATTCGCCGCCGCGTATTGCTTGCCTTTGAGCTGGCCGAGCGCCAGATGCTTGAGCAGGGCTGGCACCCTCCACTCAACTTCGTCGTCATCGGCGGCGGACCCACCGGAGTTGAGCTGGCCGGCGCCATCAGCGACATTGCCCAGCTCTATATGCGCCACGACTTTCGCCACATCGACCCTGCCAAAAGCCGCGTGCTCCTCCTCGACAGCGGGCCGCGAGTGCTCGCCACATACCCTGAGGATCTCTCGGCCAAAGCTGAAGCCACTCTCAAGCGGCTGGGCGTCGAAGTACACACCAATACGCAGGTCACGGGCGTCGGCCCTGGTTGGGTTGAAGCGCAGGGCCAACGAATTGACGCCGCCGTCACGCTCTGGGCCGCCGGCGTTCTGGCGTCGCCCCTCGGAAAGATGCTCGGCGCGCCGCCCAACGTCAACCCCGAGGTAAAATTCGACCGCCGCGGCTGCGTCATCGTCGACGACAAGCTCAATCCCTCCGGTCTACGCAATGTCTTCGTTCTCGGCGACCTGGCTCACTTCGAGCAGGACGGCCATCAGATCCCCGGCGTCGCCCAGCCCGCCATGCAGATGGGCGATCACGTCGCCAAAATGATCTCCGCAGACCTCGCCGGAAAGCCGCGCCCTGCTTTCCGCTATTTCGACAAAGGCGACATGGCCACCATCGGCCGCATGTCCGCCATCGGCAACGTCGAGTGGCCCTTCAAGGCACACATGAGTGGTTTTCCAGCTTGGTTCATATGGGTCACCATCCACATCTTCTTTCTCATTGGCTTCCGCAACCGGCTCTCCGTCATCGCCGCCTGGGCCTGGACCTACTTCACCTTCACGCGTGGCGCCCGGCTCATTACTGGCGACCAGACCCTGCCCGGTTGGACGGAGCAAACCGAAGCTGGTCCGGCAAAGGCAAACACGCGGGCCGCATCGTAGCTCGTCGAGTAAACTGGGAATAGAATGCTCGACTTAGGATTCGTCCGCGCCAACCTGGAGTTGGTTGAAGAAAAGTTGCGCGCCCGCGGCGCCGACCCCGCCGCACTGCTGGGAGATTTTCGCGCCCTCGATAAGAGCCGCCGCGACGCCATCACTCTGGCCGAGCAGTGCAAAGCCCGCCGCAACGAGCTCAGCCAGCAGGTGGGCGCACTCAAGAAGGCCGGCAAGAACGACGAAGCGGCGGCCGTCATGGAAGAGACGCGCGCCCTGAAAGAGAAACTCGACGAGTTGGACAAAACCGCTGCCGAGCTCGACGAGCAGTTGCGTCAATCCCTCGCCCGCGTTCCCAACCTCACCCGCGACGAAGTCCCCGTCGGCGCCTCAGAAGCCGACAACAAGACCGTCAAAACCTGGGGTGAGCTGAAGCAATTCGATTTCCAGCCGAAGCCCCACTGGGAGATAGGGGAAGCGCTCGGCATCCTCGACCTCGAGCGAGCCGCCAAGCTCTCAGGCGCTCGCTTTGCCGTTTACATCGGCGCTGGCGCGCGCCTCGAACGCGCTCTCATCAGCTTCATGCTCGACTTGCACACGCGCAAGCACGGCTACACCGAAGTGCTTCCGCCCTTCATGGTCAATTCAAAGTCGCTCTTCGGCACCGGCCAGTTGCCCAAGTTCGCCGACGACCTCTTCCGCTGCTCCGATGCCGACGCCGAGGCCGTCGCCCGCGGCGAGTTCAAAGACAACGACCACTGGCTGATTCCCACCGCAGAGGTCCCGGTCACCAACCTCTACCGCGACGAGATTCTCGATGAATCCCGCCTGCCCATCTGCCTCACCGCCTACACGCCTTGCTTCCGAGCCGAGGCGGGCGCAGCCGGCAAAGATACCCGCGGCATCATCCGCCAGCATCAGTTTCAAAAGGTGGAGCTGGTCAAGTTCGTGCGCCCTGAAGACTCCGATGCGGAGCACGAGCGCCTCACGCGCGACGCCGAAGAAATCCTCGAAGCCCTCAACCTGCCTTATCGCCGCGTTCTGCTCTGCGCCGGCGATACCGGCTTCTCATCCGCCAAGACCTTCGACCTTGAAGTCTGGCTGCCCGGCCAGCAGCTTTACCGCGAAATCTCCTCCTGCTCCAACTTTGAAGCCTTTCAGGCGAGGCGAGCCAACATCCGTTATCGCCCAGCAACCCAAGGCGCCAAAGCCAAGCCGGAGTTTCTCCACACCATCAACGGCAGCGGCCTGGCCGTGGGCCGCACCTGGCTCGCCATCCTTGAAAACTATCAACAGCCCGACGGCTCCGTGCTTATCCCGGAAGCCCTCAAGCCCTACATGGGCGGCCTCGANNCCCGCCGTACCGTCAAGCAGATCCTGCTCAGCTATTTCTACTGGACCTATCCGCGCGGCAGTTTCCACTACGACATCATGGTCTCGCTGATCCTGCTGTTCATTTTTCTCACCCCACAGATCAAGGGATGGAGTTATGGCGACAAGCCCTCGCCGATGGGTGGCCCGCTGCATCCCATCCAGGTTATCGGCAACGACGGCCAGGGGGTCATCGTCACTGTCCAGGCTTCCGACATGAGCCTCGACCTGCACACCACTGCCCCGGACGCGGTGGTGAAGAAGGCTCTCCGCAAGGCCATCGAACCTGTCACCGGCGATGCCGTCGTTGTTGACCATTGGGAGACAACCACCGACGCGCAGGGCAATTCGGTCTGGAAGGTCTGGGCGCATCGCTAACCCATCCGCAGAATCCCCGAACGTATGGGCTTCGATTTTTTGCGGAACATCTGCCCCACTCGCGCATCCAATCAAGCTAAGGAAACCCATGCGATCCGGCATCAAATTCGGTCTGGCAGCATCCATTGCACTCGTCCTGTCATCGGGACTGCTCGCGCACGCCGCCGCCCCCGCGCCCGAGACAAAGGCTATCTTGGACCGTCTCGACGCGGCTTCCGCGAAGTTTCACTCCACGTCAGCCGACGTTGAATTCGATACCATCGAGACCGATCCCGTCTACGACAAGGACGTGCAGACGGGCCAGGTTTATTACGACCGCAAAGGCAGCGCCTTCAAGATGGGCGTCCACTTCACNNAGGCAGTGGGAGAAGTACGTCATGCTCGGCTTCGGCGCCAGCGGTAAGGAGCTTTCCGATCAGTGGACCATCAAGGATCTCGGGCCCGAGAAGATGGGCGGCGTCAATACCGAGAAGCTTGAACTGGTCGCGAAAGACCCTGAAGTCCGCAAGAATCTGACCATGGTCACCATCTGGATCGACCCCGACCGCGCCGTCAGCCTCAAGCAGATTCTCGACTTCACTTCCAGCATCTCGCGGGTCAGCACCTATTCCAACATCAAGGTAAACGAGTCGCTACCCTCCGACGCCTTCACCTTCAAGACCGACAAGAAGACGCAATACCGCAACGAGTAAATACCTCTAGAACTTAGGATTTGCCGCCCTTTCCTATTGACAAGCGATTGTAGATATGGCAAGATATTTGCATGCTGTTCTGTTCGGTGAAACCCCGAACGCTGCCCTGGACCCGGGGCTTAAATGCGGCAGTAAATGGCCACCTTTATTGGTGGCCATTTACATTTCTGGGCTATTTCCTCAGATACAGCGGTTTCCCTTTGAAACACTTCGACGCGGAGAGCGGATCTGTCAGGTATGAAGTCACAATCTCCTGGCGGGGGTTGAATCTCGGACCAAATGCCGCAGTGAAGACCAGTTTTATCGTNNGCGATCCAGAACATTGTGCGGATTCGGTCTTTTTCGAGCGGATGATAATGCGAGGGATCAAACGTTCCGGCCTCCAGCTCCTCAACGAGCATATAGGCGCGGGCTTTCTCTCCAAGCGTCCGATGTTTCATGTTCAGCATTTTTCTGAAGTGCGTTTCTTCAATGCGTATTTGCCTATCGAGGCAATCGGTGAAAGGGCACTGCGGGAGAAAGTCTGCTTTGAACCTTACATAGGTATCCATGACCCCAAGTTCGTTGTACGGCGGGTGTTTTCTTCCCTTGGCATATAGGAAACGATGTTCTGGAGGAGTTACATTCGCATTGAGTAAGGCTGTCCGGAGATCGGTCATTTCATCCTTGCAATCTCAATTCTCGCATTCGGCGCTCCGTCATCTTCCGCCAACTCCCATAAACCCCGATCCCGCCCAGCGCAAACAACATGGAAAAGCACTCCAGCGTGTAGCGCGCCTCGGGAGCCTCAATCGTCATCAGCAACCCGCTGCGCAGCACCATGTAGAGCACCATCCACGGCCACAACCTGGGCCTGAACATCAAGCCCATAATTGCCACCAGCAGATACAGCGCGTTCAGCCCCGCATAGGCCCAGCTGAAGCGGGTCTCCGCGTTGTGGTGCGCATACACCCACCAGTCGAGATCGATGTTGAGGTTCTCCACGCGCGGCCTGAGCCACATATCGGCCATGCG
>PMWR01000088.1 GCA_003166055.1 Acidobacteriaceae bacterium | reverse complement strand
GTGCCCAAGACCATCACCATCGACGACAGCGAAGTCCGCGAAGCCCTTGGCGAGTGCATCGCCGTCATCATGAACGCCATCCGGGTCGCCCTCGAACGCACCCCGCCGGAACTATCGGCGGACATCAGCGATCGCGGCATCGTGCTCACCGGCGGAGGCGCGCTCATCAAGAATCTCGACAAGCGCATCCGCGAAGAGACCGGACTACCCGTCTCGGTCGCCGACGATCCGCTCGCCTCTGTCGTCCTCGGCACCGGCAAAATGCTCTCCGACTTCCGCCTGCTGCGCAAAATCAAGATCGACTGATAAAAACAGGGACTAAGAGACTAGGGACTGAGGGACCAGAGACAAACAAGCCGCGGATCGCAGATGGCGGGCAATTCCATGCAACCGGTTAAGCAGTTCAAACTCCTAACTTCGGCAGCGCACGAGTCCTTAGTCCCTTAGTCCCTATTCCCTCAGTCCCTGTTTTTCAAACCCATGGAATCCTTCTTCATCCGCTATCGGAATCTTCTGGTCCTGCTGGCCATTCTCCTGGCGCAGATCGTGGGTCTGGCCGTCCAGGTGCGCCACACCGATTCCGGCCGCAACACCCTCGATCCCCAGGACGGCCCCGGCGTGCGTCTCATCCGCATGTGGGCTAACGATGCGGTCTCGCCTCCCGAGCGGCTCTTTCACTCCACCCACCTCGGCGCAGCCTGGCTCTGGCAAAACTACATCGACCTCCGCCACACCGAGCAACAAAACCAGGATCTGCAAAAGACCATCGACCGCCTGCGCCTTGAGCAGGCCGCCCTGCTTGAAGACGCCAAGCAGGGCCAGCGCCTCCAGGCCCTCGTCGGCTTCCAGCAGAANNGACAAAGGCGCCGACTACAAGCTGGAACGCGACATGGCGGTCATCACGCCCGACGGCATCGTGGGCAAAGTCCGCGAAGTCTTTCCCCACTCCGCGCAGGTGCTTGAGATCAACGACCAGACCAGCGGTGCCGGCGTCATCCTGGCAACCACGCGCATTCGCGGCACCCTGCGAGGCAACGCCATCGGCCAGCCGCAGATTGTCGGCATCCTCGCCGACCAGCGCATCCAGCCCGGTGAAGTCGTGCTTACCGCCGGCGGCGACATGATCTTTCCCCGCGGTCTCCCCGTCGGTGTCGTTGAAAAGGTGGTGCGCGATCCCGATCGCGACGCCTTCATCGACGTAATCGTTAAGCCGGCCGCCCATCTTGACCGTCTCGACGAAGTGCTCGTAATCACTTCGACCGAAGCGCGATTCTCCCCGCAGCAGCAGCAGGACTTGGCCACCAGCGAGGCTCTCAAGGGGTCCGAGGCAGCCGCCATTCTTGAAAAGAAAAAGGCCTCGGAGATCATGGCCGAACGGTTGCCGGGCCTCACCGACCCAAACGCCCCGGCGCCCGTGCCGGCCCAGCCCGGCCAGCCGCAGCCAACCCCGGTCACTCCCCCCACGCCCAAACTGCTGCCCGCCGTGCATCCTGACCGCTTCTCCCCCGGAATCGCGCCGCAGCCGCCTACGGATAAACCTGATCAAGACCAGTCTGCGCCCGATAAACCGACCTCCGAAGCCCCCAAAAAGCCAGCCCAGAAAACCGCACCCCGGACGCCGACCCACCCGCAGAGGAATCCATAGCCATGCCAACGATGGGCGGAAATCCCCGCCGCAACATGGAGATTCGCCGTTATCCGGTGCTGGTCTACGCCCTCGTGCCGCTCGCGGCGCTGGTGTTGCAGGCCTGGCTTCCGCGCGCGCTTCGTGGCTATGCATGGTTCGACCTGCCGCTGGTGGTCACCGTCTACTTCGCGCTGGGCCGTCGCAGCCCCATCCAGGGAACCCTGATGGGTGCAGCCATGGGCCTCTTTGAAGATGCACTCACCCAGCACGCCATCGGCATCAACGGCATCGCCAAGACCATCGTCGGCTTCCTGGCAGCCTCGGTCGGCATCCGTATCGACGTTGAAAACCACACCATCCGCCTCGCTCTCAACTTTCTGCTCTCCCTGCTCTCCAGCGCCATTTACGTCTTCGTCTACCGCATGCTGCTGGGCCTCAACCTCAAATGGAGCTGGATCGTCGAAATCATCAAAGCCGTCGACAACTCCCTCATCGCCATGGTCGTCTTTCCCCTCCTCGACCGTCTCCAAATCAGGGAGTAGAAATCGCTTATCGCCGGCTCAGGAGGAATGAAACTCCGTGTGCCCCATCCATCGAGCGTCCCGGGTGGGCGCCCTCTGGGCACGGCGACACGGGGTCCCCAGAGGGCGGCCTTTGCCCTCTGGGGTGAGGGGACAGGTCTTAGCCGCTGGGGTGGTGGTCGATGGGTGGGAGACCACAAAAGCAACCCATCGGCCATCGGACCTTCCCGTCTGTTTCTTTTTGGCCACAGCTTCACCCGTCCATCATTCGCCTTACAATCGAAATAGGACTTTTCCCCATGTGAAAATGCATGTCCCGGCGAATCGATCTCGCTCGACACCAACCCGGGAACCTTCATCCAGGTATCTGACACGATGTACGAAGGCAGAACAAACCGCGACGAAAAGCTTTCCGCCCTCAAGCTGGCGGTGGTGCAGTACGGCATCCTGATCATGATGCTGGCGCTGATCGCCGGCCTGTGGCGTCTCCAGGTGCTCGGCGCGGACAACTTCCGCCTCCTCGCCGAACAAAATCGCGTCCGCAAAGTTCCCGTCATGGCGCCCCGCGGCAAAATCTTCGACCGCGAAAACCGCCTCATCGTCGACAACTACCCCTCCGTCTCCTGCTTCCTGGTCCGCGAGATGGGCCGCAACGTCGACGCCGACCTGCCCCTCATCGCCAGGGGTCTCGACCTCGATCTCGACCAGCTCCGCGCCACCCTGCGCCGCTATCGCGCCTCGCCCGGCTACCAGCCCATCCCCATCAAGCAGGACATCACCGCCGACGAGCAGGCCTTCATTGAGGCCCACCTGAATGAACTCCCCGAGCTCGAAACCATCGACGAAGAGCGCCGCCTCTATCCCCGCGACGGCTTCGCCGCCCACCTCATCGGCTATGTCGGCGAAGTCAGTGAAGAAGACCTGAACAACCCGCGCTTTGCCTATTACGAGCCCGGCGACGTGGTCGGCAAGGCCGGCGTCGAAGAGACCTACGACGCGCTACTCCGCGGCCAGGACGGGTCTCGGGATGTAATTGTGGACAGCCACGGTCGCGAGATCAGCTATTTCCGCACCCAGCACGCCATCCCCGGCCAGGACCTCAAGCTCACCATCGACCTCGACATCCAGCGCGCCGCCGAGCTGGCTCTGGGCGACGCCAACGGCGCCGTCGTCGTCATGGACCCCCGCAACGGCGAGATCCTCGCCCTCGTCTCTCACCCCAACTACGATCCAAACGCATTCGCCGTCCGCATCAATCGCACTGACTGGAATGCCCTCGTTACCAACCCCAACCATCCGTTGATGAACAAGGCCATCCAGGATCAGCTCGCGCCCGGATCGACCTTCAAGATCATCATGTCAGCGGCCGGCCTTGAGGAAGGCGTGGCCCAGAACATGCACGTCATGTGCTCCGGCGGCGCCGACTTCTACGGCCGCTTCTTCAAGTGCGATCACCACCATGGCCTGCTCGACATCCACGAAGCCATCCCCATGTCCTGCGACACCTTCTTCTACACCCTCGCACAGAAGCTGGGCATCGACACCATCGCCAAATACGCCACCGAATTCGGCTTGTCACAAAAAACCGGCGTCGATCTGCCCAATGAGATGGTCGGCATCATGCCCTCCACCAAATGGGAGATGAAGAACTATCACCAGCGCTATTACCCCGGCAACACCATCTCCGTCGGTATCGGTCAGGGTGAAACCCAGGTCACGCCCATCCAACTGTTACGCGCATTGGCCGGCATCGCATCGGACGGCCACTTCGTCCGCCCCCACCTGCTCGACGCCGATCAGATTCCTGAAAACATGCGCCAGGCCATCCTCGACAGCTTCCCCGGCTCCGGCGACAAGACCGTTCCGCTCAACCCCGATACCTGGATGACCATTACCGATGGAATGGCCGCCGCCACTACNNGACACCCACACCAAGGGCGGCGCAAAAACCCCCAACGCCTGGTTCTACGGCATGATCCCACGCCGCAATCCCGAGATCGCCATCGTTGTTCTTCAGGAACACGGCGACTGGGGTTCCGGTTCGGCCATGATCGCCCAGAAAATCGCCATCGCCTACGTGAACAAGAAGCGTACCCAGGACCACAACGTCCTTAACCCGGCCAATCGAGACCAGGCCGGCGCGCCCAAACCGGTTGAAATGGGAGCTGTCTGGTCCGAGCCCCGCCCCGGCGCAAAGCAGCGCAACTCCGCTGGCCCCCTGGCCTCCGATTTCGTCCTCCACACCGGCCACTTCGACATTCAGCCCACGCCTGCACCGGCCCCATCCGTCGGAACCAGGGCGCTGGCCAGCGGACACCTGCCCTGGACCTCCAGGCTCTTTTCCTCACCCCTCCGCTTCAAGGAAGAACACCCCTGATGAGGCGGATCCTCAGCTTTCGCGACTTCGACTGGACGCTCCTCGCCATGGTGCTGCTCCTCTGCACCGTCTCCGTCTTCGAAATCTACTCCGCCACCCTCCACACCAAGTACTCCGGCTTCCACACCAAGCAGATGCTCTGGATCTCCGGCGGCCTGGTCGCCATGTTCCTCTTCGCCAAAATCGATTACCACAAGCTGATCGATTTCGTGCCCTGGGCCTACGGCGTATGCCTTTTAGCGCTCCTCGCCGTGCTCGCCATCGGCCAGAAGGTCCTCGGAGCCCGACGCTGGATCAGGGTCGGCCCCATGCACTTCCAGCCCTCCGAATGGGTCAAGCTGGTGCTCATCATCGCCGTCGCCCGCTACTTCGCCAACCTCGGCGGACGCTCCCTCACCTGGAAAGACATCTTCAAAGCCTTCGCCCTGGTCGGCATTCCCCTGCTGCTGGTTCTCAAGCAGCCCGACCTGGGCACTTCGCTCACCTACACGCCCATTCTGATCGCCGGCCTGTTTCTGGGTGGCGTCAACCTCCGCCAGGCGCTGATCCTTTCCACCTGCGGCCTGGCTCTCGTGGCCGGCGTCTGGTCCAGCGGCAAGCTGCTCAAGCCCTACCAGAAAGCCCGCCTCACCAGCTTCATCAACCC
>PMWR01000642.1 GCA_003166055.1 Acidobacteriaceae bacterium | reverse complement strand
ATGGGGCACAGGCCCTACTTTGAATGCGATTCGTTCTTTCGCTGGGCTACCCGACGGACTATCCTCGATCCGGAGGACCTTATGCTGAAAAATGCAACGGCTGCGGCTTTCTTTACGTTTTCATTGACGATGGCCTGGGGGCAACAGGCGGAGATCAAGACTGCCGACTGCGCGAAGCTGGCGAGCCTGACGTTGCCGGGGACGAAGGTTGTCTCGTCGGAGGTGGTGGCGGCGGGGGCGTTTACACCCCCTGGGGCGGCACAGCCGTCTGCGAATGGAAAAGCCCTCTTCGCGTGGACGCCGGCCTTTTGCCGCGTGGTGCTGATGGACAAGCCCAGCGCCGACTCGGCGATTCCGATTGAAGTGTGGATGCCGGTGAAGGGATGGAACGGGCGGTTTCGCGGGCAGGGAAATGGCGGGTTTGCGGGCAGCACGGATTATACGGGGCTGGCGTTGGCGGTGACGAAGGGGTATGCGAGCGCGGCGACGGATACGGGGCACGAGGGATCGGTGGGCGATGCAAGCTGGGCGCTGGGTCATCCGGAGAAGGTGATCGACTTTGGCTACCGGGCGATTCACGAGATGACGGTGAAGGCCAAGGCGGTGGTGGAGGCATACTACGCCGCGCCGGCCACGCACACGTACTTTGCGAGCTGCAGCGATGGTGGGCGGGAGGCGCTGATGGAGGCGCAGCGATTTCCGGAGGACTACGACGGGATTATTGCCGGGGCGCCGGCGAACAACTGGACGCGCCTGATGGCGACCGCGCTGTATAACACGCAGGCGCTGACGCTGGACCCGCAGGATTACATTCCATCAAGCAAACTGCCGGCGATTGCAGCGGCGGTGCTGGCCGAGTGCGACGCGGCCGATGGGGTGAAGGACGGGGTCATCAACGATCCGCGGAGCTGCCACTTCAAGCCGGCGACGATGATCTGCAAGGGAGCGGAGACGGACCAGTGTTTGACGGCGAAACAGGCGCACACGCTGGAAGTGCTGTATGCGGGCAGCCACGATGCGAGCGGGAAGAAGATTTTTCCGGGATATTTGCCGGGATCGGAGGATGGGCCGGGTGGATGGAGCCTTTGGATTACGGGACCCGTTCCAATGGGGAGTGCGATCTCCGGGTTAGCGAAGGGGTACTTTGCAGACATGGTGTATGAGCGGGCGGACTGGGACTTGAAGACGGCATCGATTGAGGACTCGTTGAAGGCGGCCGTTGCGAAGACGGGGCCTGCGTTGGACGCGACCGATCCGAACCTGAAGCCGTTCGTCTCGCGCGGGGGCAAGCTGATCCTGTATCACGGATGGAACGATCCCGCGATCTCAGCACTGAACACGATCGAGTATTACGAGGCGGTGCGCGCGGCGACGGGAGAAAAACTGGCGGACTCGTCGGTGCGGCTGTACCTGGTTCCGGGGATGCAGCACTGCGCGGGCGGGCCTGGAGCAACAAATTTCGGCCAGTTTTGGTTGCCCCCGGGGAATTCTCCGGACGATGCGGAACACGATGTGAACCTGGCGATGGAAGCGTGGGTGGAAAAGGGAGCAGCTCCGCAACAACTGATTACGGGAAAGTATGCGGACCAGGCGAACCATTTTCAGTTGCTGATGACGCGGCCCCTGTGCGCGTATCCCAAGGGGTCGCACTACAAGGGCACGGGCGACACGAACGATGCGGCGAACTTTACCTGCGTGGGCGCGGGGAAGTGAGCCTGGAGGCAACGGAGGACATCCTTCAGGGGCTGAAGCCCAGTGATTTTTTGCGGCGTTTGCGGCACGACTGAAGGCAAGGTGTATGCGCGCGGACGTGGACGTCCGCGGTACAGCGGGTCTGGAGACCCGCGCTACTTTCTTCGGCTCCCTTCGCCACACTACTGTTTGGGCGGGGTGTTGGGGGTCTTGGGTGGGGTGATGTCCTGGCCGTTGTAGATGATTTTGCTGGTTGATCCGAACTGCTTGTAGTCGGAATACTTGATGGTGTCGCGGATGTGGACGTCGTTGGCCAGGTAGCCGTTGCCACCTGAAAAATGCAGGACGCCCTCGCCCTTGGTGTAGACCGGGAACCAGTAGTGCCCGTCGACCTGGGCGCGCCAGGTCATGAAGGGCGGATGGAGGTCTTCACTGTTCTTGCGGGTGTCGTCGGGGACCATGCGGCCGTCGGTGACTACAATCTGCAGATCGGTTGCGTCGACCCAGATGCGGCCGAGCAGGTAGCGTTTTTTCTTTTCGATGATTTTGGGGCTGACATCGAAGACGAAGCAGTCGATTTCATCGACCTTCTGGCGGCCGACGTATTTTACGTCGTACTGGCCGATGTCCTCGGCGGTAAGGACGAAGGGGTATCCGTGCTGGATGTCCTGAAGGTCGGAGGGCGACATCATGACGCGCTGCAAGGTGTTGCCGGGGGCGTAGACGACCTTTTCAGTGCGTGCGCCGGAGGGGTCGAAGATGACGTCGTCGACTTCATACCACTCGCCGTCTACCTTGTTGGTGTCGTCGTCGACGGTCTGGACGCTTGCGATGCGGCGGTAGGTGTAGTGGTTGAGGGCCTGCTGGAACTCGCTCTCCTTGGCGGCAAATTCCTTGATGATCTGCTCGGGAGGCGTGGCGGGGGCGGTGATGTCCATGGGCCCGAAGCCGGAGTCGAGCGCCATGGGCGTGAAGCTGTCTTTACCTTGCGCGGCGGCCTGCAGGACGCATCCCGCAGCCAACAGCATCGCCATCCATTGCCGATTGCGCACCTTGCCTCCCTCCTGGTGGGTTCGATGCAGCCTGGGCCACGAGGGCCGAGGGCCAGAAGCCCATCCTATCTACAACATTAGACGCATAGACTACGCCGCAGGGTGGATTGACAATCCAGGCTCGGACGCCCACGGGGTTTGCTGGACTGAGCGCACTCTCATGTTCCGCAGGGGTCGCCTGGGGGTCGTCCACCTGGTTCCCGGTCAAGAGCAGCATATCGGACCCGGTCCCTTGTCCGCTAACATCGAGTGGCGTCTTCCCTGGATGGGGATGCAAGGAGCGCTTCAGAGTCCATGTTCGATTCGTATCACATGCCGGCCCTGGTGCTGACAACCCTGCTGCTGCCCGCATTCGGTTATCTGTATATGCGTTTCCGGGATACGCGCACGCTGCTGTGGTTCCTGGGATTCCTGTTTGCGATTGTCCGGATGCTTCTGATCTACAAGCTGCCTTGGTGGGATGTTACGAACGGCAGGATGCATCCGTGGGTGGCGGCGGCAAGCCAGACATCGATTCAAATCTGCTCCGCGATGTTTCTGGCGTCGCTGTCTCCGCTGCGCTTTCGCATCGGCCGGCTCAGCATGCTGTACGTCATTCCGTTCACCATTCCGCTGGTTGCCTATTCGATCCTGTTTCACGGCGTTTTTCGCGGTGTTACGCCCGGCGAGCCCAAGTTTCTGATCTTCCCGGCACTGGGGCTGATGGCGCTGGTGGTGGGTTTTTTCTGGGGAGTTGCCAAGGGCAGCATGCCGAAATGGCTGGGAGGATTTCTCTGTGTGGTGGTGGGCGGGCTGGGGCTTTGGGTTTGTTTTGCGTCGGGAGGCCGCTGGCCGCTCACCCTGGTGGAGTGCGCCAACCACTTCATGACCGCGCTGCTGCTCATTTTTGTGTTCCGGCGATTCTCTCCGGGGGTGGTGCTGAGCGTGATGGGGTTTTCCGCCTGGTCGCTGACGGTGTTGAAGATGATTCATGCGATTGCGCTGCATCCGGTGATTCACATGAACCTGGACCGTTGCGTGAGCATGGGCAAAGTGGTTGCGGCGGTAGGCATGATCATGCTGGCGCTGGAGGATGAGCTGGCCATCAACAAGGCGGCGCAGGAGCGCGAGCGCAGGGCGCGCCGGGAGCTTGAGGCCTACGCAAACCTGATCCTTTCGCGGCGCAAGGTGGAGGATTTTGACCGCCAGGGAAACGAGATTTGCCAGACGGTGGTGGAGCACAGCCGGTTTGCGCAAGCGGCTCTGCTGCTGAATACCGCGGGACGGTTGCGCCTGGCCGGATCCGCTGGTCTGGAGGGCGCGACGGCGACCGCGCTGGGGGCGCTTGCAGTGCGCATCCCGGTTGCCGGGTTTCTGGCCTCAGAATCGATGCCGTTCGCAGTTGAACACTGCCAGACTGTTCATCTGGACCTGACGCCGTGGCTCAAGCCGGGAGACGATTTGAAGCGGCTCCATTTTACCGAGGCGCATGCGGTGCCGATCATGGGGCGCTCGGCCACGGAGGGCGCTCTGCTGCTGGCGGGGATGCGCGACCCGCGAGAGCCGCTGCGCGCCGACGATTTTCTGCCTGTGGAGATGCTGACTGCGCGGTTGCAGGCGGTGCGCAGCCAGACCATCATGCTGGAGAAACTGATCGACTCAGAAAAGTATGCCGGACTGGGTCAATTGGCCAACAATGTGACCCATCAACTGAACAATCCGCTGACGGTGATTCTGGGGTACGCAGCGCTGCTCGATGAGGCACCGACTCTGACTTCGCAGGAGCGCAAAGGGGTGGAGGCGATCATGGCGGAGGCGCGGAGAATGAGGGCTACGCTGGAGAGCCTGTCGCGCATCTCCCGTGCCCACACTGACCATTTGACCGCAGTTTCCGTGGCCGAGCTGCTGGTGGATATGGAGGAACTGCATCGCTCGGAATTCCTGCGCCGCTCGATCGAATTTCGGCTCAGCATCGCGCCGGGGCTGCCCAAGGTTCTATGCAACGCGCAGCATTTGCGCCAGGCGGTGCTGCATTGCCTGCAGTTCGCCATTGAAGCCGTGGACAGGCAGAACCCAAGCACTTTCGCGGGGCAGGGAGGGAGCGAGCCGGCAGTGAAATCGGTAAGGCTGGAGGCGGCGGCCGAGGGAAATGTCGTGCAGATCATGGTAGCGCATTCCGGGCCCGGCTTCCTTGATCCGGAACGCGCGTTCGATCCGTTTGTGCCGGCGCAGGCCTCGGGCGAGATCGCGGGTCTGGGGCTTGGGCTTTGCGCGTCGATTCTGCGCGAACACAACGGGCGGGCGTCGGCTGTGAACCTGGAGCCGTACGGTGCGGCAATCCTGCTTGAGCTTCAAGCGATTTGAGCACCTGCGGTGCGGCCAAACG
>PMWR01000237.1 GCA_003166055.1 Acidobacteriaceae bacterium | reverse complement strand
CTTCGAAGCTACAATGAAAAGGCACGGGCGAGTAGCTCAATTGGATAGAGCACCGGCCTTCTAAGCCGGGGGTTGTGGGTTCGATCCCCGCCTCGCCTACCAGCTCATCCTTCATCGTATCGATTGCATGCGGTTGGGGCGTGCGCGGCGCCGGATGGTCACGTTTCTGACCAGACGGCTGTGGGGAAGACTGCCATGACGCGGCAGCGATGTTTCCCCGCGGCGCTCCATGCCATGGACATGTCACTCTCGATGCATACGCAGTCTCCTGCGTCGAGATTTTCGCGCATGCCGCCGGCGTCCAGCTGTAACTGGCCGTCGAGCACATAAAGAAGCCCGCTGGTTTCGCAAAAACCCTCGAGGATGCTGGCGGCGACACCGGGCGGAAACTCTATCATCTGCGCGACCAGGCGAAGTTCGCGACGTTTCTCGACAGGCAAAACAGGGCTTGAGCCGATTGGAGTGGAAGGATCGGCGTCTTCTGCCGATTTCAATGCGACTATTCCTCCGGCAATCGGATTGAGCGGCGTGACCTTTACCGTTTTCAGCCCGCGCCCGTTGCCTTGCAGATGCGCCTTTCGCGTAATGGAAAGGGAATGGCGCGCCGGTTCCGCGAAGAAGTAGCTCATACCCACTCCATACACGCGGCTGATGGTTGCCAGCGTCGGCAGCGTCGGAATCATCCTTTCTGTCTCCAGCTTGGAGAGCAGTGCCGTCGAGAGCCCGGTCTCCGCTGACAGGCGGGCAAGCGTGAGGCGCTTCCGCATCCGCAACGTGCGCAACTTCTGTCCGATGCAATAGTGTTCAAGAGCCCACTGGGCATAAGAGACGGTTCTTGTCATCGCAGCCTCTGCAGATTTTTGAATCAACCCTGGGAATCAGTTTGGCAGCTTGCCGCCTTCCATTTTCTGACGAATTTCTGAAGTTTTTCGCAGCATTCCGTCTTCGGTGAATCCAGTCGGCATGCAGCGGATGTTCAAGCCGCGCGCAGTTTGCGGGCAAACTGCACCAAACCAACACACCTGCGATTCAATTCCGTTTCACGATTAAACTTCCAGTGGGACAATTTTCGGAAGAATATGCAGTCAACTCTCTATAATTGATAGAGATACAAGCAAAACTTTTATATTACTACATAGTAAACAAGTAACCAGTCTTGGATTACTTTGAGCATTAAGATGTCGTCGAAAACCACTGGTCGCATCGCTTGGAATGTGCATAATCGGAGATAACAAACCAGCCGTGCTGAAAAGAAGCCGGTAAATTGAAGCACCTGTTGTTCACTTCTTCCCTGGAAGTCGTACCGTGCGGGCCCATGGGCGCTGCATGCCGTCATCCATTTCCTTGAAAATGGCGCCGGATGGGCAAGCAGATCGCCGGGAAATGGGCAAGCAGATCGCCGAGAACTCGAGGAGAAGCGTTGGTTCGGATGAAAAAGAGCTGGTCAGATTCCCGCGGGCCTCGGCAGCCTGGATCCACGGCAGCAATTGCGGGTCAGCGGGTTGGGGACGTGAAATCCGATGAGGTCGCGGCGACAGAAATTCGGGAGCGGAGCTTTGTCTTTGGACCGTTCCGTCTGGAAGCGGACGGCATTCTTCTGCGCGGAGAAGCCGTGGTTCATATACCACCCAAGGAACTGGCCGCGCTCCGCCTGCTTGTGACGCATGCCGGCCAGATTGTGACACCCGCGCAACTGCGCCGGGCGCTGTGGGGCGACGTGCATGTGACAGCCGACAGCGTTCCCCGGTGCCTTTCCTCATTGCGATCGCGCCTTGAACCGGAAGAGTGCATCCAAACCATCTACAAACGCGGATATCGCTTCTCCGCAATGGTTCGGCGAGGGGACGAGCCGGCGTATTTCACACGGCTCCGATTGGCGGTTTTGCCGTTCGTCCCCGGTCACACTGTTCCCGAGCACCTTGGTCCGGCCGTAGCTGAGGAAACGATCACACGCCTGATCGGGGTGCAACCTGCGATCGTTTCCGTGCTGGCGCGGGATTCTGTTTTCACCCTGGCCCGGCGCGGACTAACCGCACACCAGATCGGCCAAATGCTCAAGGCCGATCTCGTGCTGACAGGAACTCTGCGCGCGTTGCCTTCGCAGTTCCGGCTGCGGGCCGAGATGATCCGCGTGGACGACGGGAGTCAAATCTGGGTGGAGGACTTCCTGATTCCACGAACCCAGAGCGGCGAAGCTGAGTCGGAGCTTGCCGAACGCCTGTATGTTCGCTTGAGCGCGGAAGTCCCCGGCGCCTTCTTGCGATCGCGCAGTTCGCCGCTGGGTTGGAATCCGGGAAGCGTGGCAATCTCCGCCGGAGAGGCAGCAGAGCGGGTTAACGATTCAGACCACCGCCAGGCTTACGAATTGTTCCAGTTCGCCCACTATGAATGGCAGACGATGCAGCGTCAACCCATGCAGGACGCGATGCAGCGGCTGCTGCGCGCCACGGAAATGGACCCGTCGCTGATTGCCGCCAAGGCGGAGCTTGTGCGGGTGTGCCTCATCCAGGCTACCTATGGCTTTATATCTCCGTCCGTTGCGGCGGATTGCATTCGGTGGACCGCGGAGTCGATTTCCGATATTCCAGAACAGGCTGAGAGTATCCTGCCGTCGCTGGGTACAGCCAGTTTCCATTTCGATCACGATTTGCCTGCGGCCCTTTCCGCATTTTCACTATCGTCCCATCTGCCCCACGACACATGGGTCACTCGCGCGCGCGTGATGTTCGCTCTGAGCCGCCATCGCTTCGATGAAGCAATCGCCCTGCTCAAAAGCGCTCTTCTTGTGGATCCCTTCGCGGGATGGATGGAGGCAATGCTGGCCTGGGCACTCCATCTTGCCGGCCGGTCCGCCGAAAGCATGGAACAGATTCGTCACACATTGACGCTCTTCCCCGGAGATGATGGAGGCGCTCTTTTTGGCGCAATGATTCTGCCCTTCAATGGAGATGCGGAAGGGGGTGTGGAACTGGCCGAGGGCTTGTCGGCGCGCCAGCCAACCAGCGATCTGGTAGTGGCCCTGCACGCCTACACGCTGGCCTGCGCGAATCGCAAAGACGAGGCTCGCACACTTCTGGAGCGTTTGCAGTGGCTTGGCCGCGAACGCTTCGTTTCCACCGCATTCAATCCGGCCGCTTACGTTGCGCTGGGGGACCATCAGGCGGCGCTGGCGGAGCTCCGGGCCACAGGGCAAAATCGCTGTCCGTGGTTCTTCCAGATGCTGGCTGACCCGCGTTTGAAGCCACTGCACGGATATCCGGAGTTCAAGGAGATGCGCNNGCAAAGGCCTGTTTAGCGCGCTGGATGCCGGGCAGGGTTTGAAGCAGGTAGCCAACGACGGCGGAGACCGATGTGTCGCGGCGGGCGGCCCAGACGCGAGCGCTGCGGTAGGTTTCGTCAGGGACGGAGACGGTGATGTTTTTCATGAGATTTTGCTCCTGAGGACATTGTGCGCCGGAAGCGGTTAATTATCGGCAAACCGGCGCCTAGCGACCCTTGCGGTGCGGCGGTGAACCTGTGGAGGCGGGTGTGGAAGCAGCAATAGGGGTTGCCGCGCAGAGCCGGTGCGTGGTACTTGGCTCCGCTGGGCACGATGGGACGGCATAGGTTAACTATGGTGATACTCCCCCTCCCCCCCCCGTCTCTGCAACGAAGTACCTTGTTTTTCAACGGGATAGGG
>PMWR01000328.1 GCA_003166055.1 Acidobacteriaceae bacterium | reverse complement strand
GGCTATCACGTCGCCATTCAGGATGTGCGTGGACGCGGCGGCTCAGAGGGCGACTTTTATCCGTTTCGCCATGAGGCGAAAGACGGCGCAGAGACCATCGCATGGCTTCGCGGACATTCGGCCTCGAACGGACGAATTGGGATGTACGGCTTTTCGTACCAGGGGATGACGCAGTTGCTTGCGGCAGCAGAGCAGCCGGAGGGATTGCAATGCATCGCGCCGCACATGAGCGTTGCGGATCTTTACCACGGATGGTTTTATCATCACGGCGCGCTGCGGTTGAATTCGAGTCTTGGATGGGGCGTGCAGATGTTGCGCGAGGATGCGCGGCGGCTGGGATTGCGCGAGGCGAGCGACAGGCTGGAGGCGGCGTGGGCGAACATCCGCGCGCAGGCTGTGCATGTTCCGTATGCGGATCATCCGGCGATTGCGGATAGGACGCTGCCGAGCTATGTGCGCGATTGGTTTGCGCATCGCCAGCCTGGCGCTTATTGGGAAGCGATGGACATCAGCACTCGGCTCGATCGGATTCGCATTCCCGCGCTGCACATTTCCGGATGGTTCGACACCTACCTGGAAGGGTCGATTGCGGGCTATCTGGCGCTGCGCAAACATGCGGGGTGCNNGACGCGCATCTTGGCGAGGCGGCCAACTTCAACACCGATGCAGTTCTTCTCAAGTGGTTCGATCATTGGCTAAAGGATTCCGAAGGCTTTCGCGGCGAACCGCACGTTCGTTACTTTGCACTTGGCGTGAACGAATGGCGCAGTGCTTCGGATTGGCCCGATCAAGCTTCGAATGCGCTGTACCTGCACAGCAATGGAAACGCCAACGCGCGCAAGGGCGACGGTGTACTTCGTACTGAAGCGCCTGCGGACGAAGAGCCGCGCGATGTGTTTCTCTACGATCCGGAGGTTCCTGTGACGGCGCCGGGTGGAGTGCAGGTGTTGAGCGGGCCCTTCGATCAGTCTGTGCTTGAAATGGGCAACAATCTGCTGGTGTATACGTCGAATCCGGTGGAGCGCCAGACTGAGATCTTCGGGCATCCGCGGATTTGCTTGTATGCAACCACTTCCGCGGAGCACGCAGATTTTACAGCGAAGATTGTGCGCGTGACTGCGGGTGGGAGTGCGGAGTTTGTGTCGATTGGAATTGCGCGCAGTGACTGGCTCTTTCGCCATACGGGGTATACGGCGGATGAGGTGCATGCGTGGGAATTCACGCTGGAGCCGGTGTCATTTGTGCTGGCAGCGGGTGAAAGGTTAAGGCTGGAGATTGCAAGTTCGGCATTCCCTTTGTATGACCGCAATCCATCAACCGGAATTTCTCCCGAGCGCGCTGATAACTGGAATTGGGGGCGTTCGACGCAGCAGGTTCTGCATTCGGCGACGCATCCTTCGGCGCTGTATCTGCCAATGAAGGGAGACCCAGGATGGTGACGGAGACGAGCAAGACCGCTTCGGAGGTTGCTTGCGATGGCGTGAGCAAGCGCTATCGCAACGCGGCGGTTGCGCTTGAAGGCATCTCTCTGACTGTGGGGCGTGGTGAGTTTGTTACGTTTCTCGGACCGTCTGGCTGCGGAAAATCGACGCTGCTCAAGCTGGTTTCTGGGCTGAGCCCAGTGAGCGAGGGCAGCGTGCAAGTGAATGGAATGACGCCGACTAATGCGCGCGAGCTGATGAGCTTCATCTTTCAGGATGCAACGCTGCTGCCGTGGAGAACCGTGGAACAGAATGTTGGCCTGGGGATGGAACTTGAGTACGCTGCACGCGATGCTCGCAAGGAACGAGTGGCGCGGATGCTGGATCTGGTGGGTCTGAGTCAAGTTGCGAAGCGCTACCCGCGGCAACTCTCGGGCGGCATGAAGATGCGCGTTTCGATTGCACGCGCGCTGGTGACGCGCCCGCGCATTCTGCTGATGGATGAGCCTTTCGCCGCGCTCGACGAGATGACCCGCGACCGGCTGAACGAAGAACTGTTGCGGTTGTACGCGGAACAAAAGTGGACGGTCCTGTTTGTGACGCACTCGGTGGCTGAGGCGGTGTTTCTTTCTTCGCGCATTGTGATTCTGGCCGCGCACCCTGGGCGTGTGGCGCATCAGGTGCGAGTGGACCTTCCCTGGCCGCGAACGGCAGCAACGCGCGAATCGAAGGCTTTTGAAGAACAGGTTACACAGGCTTCGCGGCTGCTGCGGGGGGTGTACCAGGGATGAATCGCAAGGGTCTGCTGGCAATCAATAGCGTGGTGGTGCTCGCGTGCCTTCTGGGGTTGTGGCAGGGGTTGATTCAGATCAATCACTGGCCGCCGTACATTCTTCCCGGTCCGCTGGTTGTCGCTTCGGCGCTGCATGATCGCTTCCCGTCGCTGCTGAATTCGCTGGCGATTACAGCCGAAGAAGCTGCGGGAGGACTTGTTGCCAGCATCGTTGTGGGTGTGACAGTGGCCATGATCTTTGCGCAGTGGCGCTGGCTCCGGCAGCTGCTTTACCCATATACGATCCTGCTGCAGACAGTACCGATCATTGCTATTACGCCGCTCATTATTGATTGGGCGGGAGCGGGGATATTCTCCGTCATGATTGTGACCTTTATCATCTGCGTGACGCCGATTATCGCCAATACAACGCAGGGGCTGGTGAGTGTGGATGAGAATCTGATCAACCTGTTTGTGATGAACAAGGCAACGCCGGCCCAGACCATGTTCAAGCTACGCCTGCCGAATGCACTGCCCAACCTGTTTGCGGGGCTCCGCATATCTTCCGGGATCAGCGTGGCGGGCGGACTTATTGGCGAACTATTTGCAGGTTCTGCCAGAGTCGGCGAGGGCGGGCTGGGTTATGCGATCACGTACGCCAACAACCAGATGGAGATCGCGTACGTATTTGCGCTGGTGCTTGCCGCGACCATGCTTGGATTCAGCTTCTTTTTCATTGTGATGTTTTTGGAGTGGCTGGCCTTGCACAACTGGCATGAGTCAAGCCGCGCACAAGAGGCTGACTAAGGAGGCGGTCGATGTTACGCACGGAGTCGGAGACTGGGTGGTGGCTGATCACACATCCGGACCACGCGCATCTTGCTGGAGAATTCGCGGCGGCATGGGGCAACGCGCAGTTTCGCAAGCCGGAGCCGCGCGCACGGGTGCTGAAGGGCATTGCCTTTCACGACGACGGATGGGCCGTGCGCGATGCGCATCCATCGATCACACGGCAGGGGAAGCCTTCAGCATTTTCAACGGAACTTGTTGGAAAGTATTCCGCGTTCGAGGAGATCGATCTTGAAGAGTACCTGGCGGTGCGCGACCGCGCCTTGCGGTTGATTGCCGAGGGGGATCCGTATGCGGGAATGCTCATCTCCATGCACACGTACAACCTGCTCACCGCGCACGCGGACCGATCGACGATTGCCCCTGATGGGCTGGTGCTGCTTGATCGTTTTCTTGAGGAGCAGCGTAACTATCAGCGCGCTTTGCTTGCTGACATTGCCGAAGACATCACGCTCACTGCTTTGCAGGCGAAGTACGATACGATCCTGGAGCACTTCCGGCTGCTACAGGCCTGCGACAATCTTTCGCTTTTGACCTGCGTGGCGTATGAGGAGCCGGCACATCTGCTGCATCCGCTGCCGCTCAACGGTGGAAAGACAGCGGAAGTGAAGGTGCTGCCGATTGGGCCGCGCCATTTTCGCTTGGCGCCTTGGCCGTTTGAGGAAAGCGAATCGACCTTCACGTTTCCTGCGCGGCATGTGGAAGGCAAGGCGTTTGCCGATTCGCAGAACCTTGAAGCGGCGTTCCACGCAGCCCCGGTGGAGCAACTGACGGTGAAGCTGTCGATGTGAAGAGGATGAAATCCGGAGAAGCAAAAGGGCGGGCGCATTGCGCGGCCGCCCTTTGTTGTCGATGGAGGGGCTTCAGATTAGAAGTCGAGGTGCAGAGACATTTGAATCTGGCGCGGGCTGCCGATGGTGTGAGTGACGAGGCCAAGGCCGCTGGGACAACTGTAGAAGCTTCCGGGCACTGTGCCTTGACCGGCCGCGTTGCAAGTCCCAGGCAGGACCGGCGTGCCCGACACAGGGAAGGCGTTGTAGCCTGCGTTCTGAGAGACTTCATTGCCAGGGACGTCGAAGCTGGTGGTGTTGGTCAGGTTGTAGACGTCGAAGGTGTACTTCAGGTTGAAGCGGTCGCTAATGGGGAGCATCTTGACGAGGGAAGCATCGGCGCGCTTCTGCGCGGACTGGCGGAAGATGTTGCGCTGGCCGGTGGTGTACCCGGTTTCAAACGGATCGGAGGTGGGGATTGCGCCGCCGAGGCCACCTGCGGGAAGCAGCGGAAGCGTGAAGCAGGAGGCCTTCAGCGCGGGTGCCCCGCCGGACGGCGTCCATGCTCCTGAAGCTTTGGTGACGGCGGTCCGGGCAGAACATCCTGGAGCCAGGGGAACGATGGGGTTGGTGATGCCGTCGGAGGTTGAGTAGTAGATGCTGCCTATGGCGCCAGAGAAGTCGATGACGCTGTAGGGTTGACCGCTTTGGAGAACGGCCAGTCCGGCGAGCGACCACTGATCGATGATCTTGCCGGTGAGCGAGTGGCGGTTGGCGAGATCGGGCAATTGGAAGACGTAGTTGATGTTGAAGATGTTGGTGCGGTCGAAGTCGGACGAACCGTAGCCGCTGCGGAGGTCAACGGGATTGTTGCCGTTGTAGAAGAGGCCCAGACCGCTCTGCTCGTCGAGCGAGTGGGACCAGGTGTAGGATGCTCCGATCTGGAAGTCGCGGCTCATGCGTTTTTCGATATGAGCCTGGAGCGCATTGTAGGCATCGACGCCGGCGGCGAGGTAGTCGATGGATTCCGCGGCGTAGCCGATGTAGGGAACGCGCAGGTCGACGTTGCCGCCTTCATAGGTTGCGAGGTAGCCGGAGCCGGTTCCAGTGCCGGCGCCGCAGCCGGGGGTGAGGCTGGCGCCGCCGACGTTGTAGCCGTAACTGCAGGTCTGCGTGTTTGCCGGGTTGCCGGAGAGAGCAGGGTTGGTGGGAGAAGCGATGTTGGGCTGATTGAAGGGCACTGGAATGATCTGGTGGCGGCCCACATTGCCGACGTACCCAAGTTCAACCGCGATGTCGGGGCGCGGCTGCCACTGCATGTCGAGGGTGTAGTTGATGGTGTAGGGCAGCTTGTTGCGGCGGTCGAAGACGCCGAGCGAAATCGGCTCGCCGTTGTTGGTCGCCTCGGTATTCGGGGTATTGGGGCAAACGCCGGGGATGCCGCCAAATCCATAGTTCAGGATGCTGCAGGCGTTGGGAAGGTAGTTCTCCAGGTCAGAGGCCTTGGGGCTGCTTGGCGCCGGGTATTCAAGAGCAGTGCCGTAGGGGTTTTCGAGATTTCCGGATTGAGCGGTGGGTGGACCGGTGGGCGGCCCGAAGCCGCCGTTTCCGCCGCACGTGGGGATGTAGTACTGGTAGAGAGACTGCGAAGAACTGGGGCAGGACGAGACATTGACAAAGGGTAGCTGCTGATTGACACCGAAGGGACCGCCGGTGACAGTACCGATGGCGTAGCCGGGCGAGAAGTAGGTGAACAGCTCGCCGCGATCGTAGTAGATGCCTGCGCCGGTTCGGAATACCACCGTGTTGTGATTGGCAGACGGGGCCCATGCGACGCCAATGCGCGGTCCGATGCCCCATTGACGGCCGGTGAGGGTGGTGTTGCTCACGCCCTTGGTTCCGTTCGCGTTGTTGCCGGCGATGATCAGACCAGAGTTTGAAATGATGTCGGACGATGCGTTGTAGCTGTAGAGGCTGGAATCGAAGTTGAAGATGCGGCCGTATTTCTCAGTGAGGCCGCCGTCCCAGTCATAGCGCACGCCGGCGGTGAGTGAGAGGGTTGGCGTGACCTGCCACTTGTCCTGGAGATATGTGCCGAGCTGGTTGGCGCGATAGTAGCGGTTGGCATTGCCTTGCAGGAACGAGGTGACGTAGAAGCCTGTAGTCGAGCTGCCTGGAGTGACGAAGCCCTGCATGAACTGGCTGAAATCGTCTGAGGCCACCGTGCCTGTGCCTGTGCGCTTGTCGATGGTGTTGAGCTGCGTGTAGGTATAGCTGCCGCCAAAACTAACGGTGTGCTTACCGAGGATCCAGATTGCGTCACCCCGTGGAGCCAGGCGGTTCTGGAAGACACCCGTATTCGAAGACTGCGATTCCGCGTTGGGGCCGATGTTCAAGAAGACGTTGCTCACACCGGATGGCTGATTGTTGCCCAGCACGTTGTAGATGGAGATGCCGGGGAAGTAGTTCGAACCGAACATGTTGATGGTCCCGGTGCCGGCGGAGCCGCCGGGGATGGCTCCGGGGCCAAAGGCCTGCTCATTGTCGCCCCAGTTCTTCTCGCGAATGACGCCAAGGGTTTGGGTGGTGCTGAGGTTGGAGTTGACGATGAACGTGTTGGTAAGGGCGGCGACCTGCGCGCCGGAATCGAGGTGTTCGGGGAAGCCTGGCACGCTGGAGTACGAGTAGGGTGAGATGGTGGGATCGTGCTGATAGAAGTACTTGAGCGCGAGCGTGTCCTTTTTGGTGGCGTTCCAGTCAAGATCGGCGACGGCCAGATCGGCGGTGAAGCGCGAGGTGCCGGGAATGAAGACATTGTCCAGATGGGCGACGGTGGGCGCAACGCCATTGCGCGCATCGTTGGGGATAAGCCACTTGCCGGGTTCGCCGGGGAGCGCGGGCGAGTTGAACAGGATTAGAGCAAGCGGGTCAACATTGGCGGATGTGATGGGGTTGTTGATGTAGGTGCTGGCGCCGAACGAGCTGTTGCTTACATTCGCCAAACCATTTGCAGAACGGTCGTCGGTGAGCCCAACGGGAACGTCGAAGAAAGAATCGCCGATCTCCGCGTCCGAGACGTGCAGGTGCTGATAGCCGATGAAGCCGAAGAGTTTGTTCTTGATAATCGGGCCGCCCAGGGTGCCACCAGCGATGTAGCGATGCAACTGCGGGACTTTGTCGTTCGCCGGGACGTCCGAATCCTGATTGAAAAAGAACGGTGCGGCGTTGATCCAGTTGGTGCCGCGGTGCATATACGCCGTGCCGTGCAGGTCATTCGTGCCTGAAGCGGTGCTGAGATCGATATGCGCACCGGATGTGGAACCTTGCGTAGCGTCGTACATGGATGCGTTGACGCGCACTTCCGCAATGAACTCAGGCGCGGGGGTGGGAATGGCGTTTCCGATGGAGAGATAAATGGAGGCCGCGGACGGAATCTCACCACCACCGCCGCCGGGACTGGTCTGAACGCCGGTGGAATTGATAACGCGCGCCGATGCGACCTGGCTGGTGCTCTTTCCGTTGAACAGGTTGCTGGCGTCGACGCCATTCAGCAGAAATGAGTTCGAGGTATCGCGCTGGCCGTTGGCCCAGATGGGAGCGTTGCCGAGGCCGGAATTTGTGCCCGTTCCACTGCTCAACTCAGCCGTAACGCCCGTGGATTGGGTGGCCAGACCGGTAAAACTCCCGGTTGGAAGCGGCACCAATGCAATCTCCGTCTTGTCGAGAACGTATCCAACCGTGGTATCCACGGCGTTCATCAGGGGCGAAGCTTCCACCTCAATCGTGGTTGAGGTCTGGCCGATTTTGAGTGAGGCATTGACCGTGGCCGTACGGTTGGCCTGCACGGTGATATGCTCCGTCTTCTGCACATCGTAGCCTTCGGCTGTATAGGAAAGGGTATAGGTGCCGATGGGTAGGTTGACAAAGTTGTAGGTGCCCGATTCGTTGGTCGTGGTGGTACGAGTGAGCGAGGTCTGCTCATCCACGATTTTGACTTTGGCATTTGGAATCACACCACCTGATGCGTCTGTTACCTCACCGGTAATGCCGCCGAGCGTCTGCTGTGCCAACAGAGGGGAACAACACAGCGCAACGGCTGCCGCGAATGCGAGCAGTCGGGAATGCAGAGAGGGGTAGGTGCGCACAGAGTGCTTCAAAGTCACAGGCCTCGGTAGTTATGGATTTCCCCATAGGTTTTCTGATGGATCAATAAACGTTCAACCGAATGAAAACGAGGAAGTTCCAGTTCATTCAAAAAAGAAAAGGGTAAGAGCCTGGTCGAATAGTTCTGATTTGGTGTCTGGTTCGGGCTGTACTACGGGGTTAGGTTAGGATACCGAATTTCGCATAAAGATCATCTAAAGATTTTGAGCCCGAGGGCTGTAAAGGCTTGGAACGACATGCTCATTGAGGGGGTAACAGGGAGACATGCGCTTCGACGATGCGCCAGCCCTCCGGCAGCCTTACCCATACCTGGCTTTGCCGGCCATGAACTTTGCCCGCGGCTGTAAAGCGCTGAAATTCCAGCGTAATACTGGCAAAATCGCGTCCAAAGGTCACAATGTCGAGCCGGGTGATGGTGCGCGCCAGGTTGGCTATGGGCCGGGCTTTACGGAAGGCTTCCAGTTCATCGGGGCCGTAGAGGTTTTCCGTAACGCCAAACCGCATGACCTCGGGACCGGCCCAGAACATTTCGACCAGGATTTCCACATTGTTTGTCACAAGGGCATGTTCATAGCGCGGATAGAGTGCACGGAGCTCCGCCACAATTTCGGGATCGTTAATGGTCATTGGGTTGGGAACAGCTCCCGTTCGGGCAAGATTTGCTTGCTCAGGGCGGCGCTGACGGTATAGACGGGTTCGTTGACCACCTGGCTTAAGCGCAGCTTGAGCGCCACGCTGCACAGGATATACCCATGGACTTCAGTGAACCCCCATCGGCTCACGAGCAGATCGACCATGCGGCCGGTTGCGATGCGGGCGGCGTCGGCTAGGTCGGTTCCCGTCTGCACCACCACCCACGCGTCGGCGGAGGAGTCGGCCGCGGCCTTTTCACTGGCCTCAACCAGCGGACCCGCGAGCGGCTGCTGTTTGTGCAGGTGAAAGCCGAGCGTCACGTCGAGCGGGCACTCGATGCCGTTGATGCAGACCTCCCCATCGCCCTGCGCCGCGTGGCCGTCACCGCAACTGAAGAGGGCGCCATGGTTGAAGACCGGTAAATAAAGCCGGGAACCGGCACATAGTTCGCGTACATCGAGATTGCCGCCGAAGGGACCTGGCGGGCGGGTGCGGAATTTGCCATCCTCGGCGCGTGCCACGCCCATGACTCCAAGAAATGGCCGCACCGGCACAACAGCCGGAGCCAGCGAACTGGTGGACTCGCCGTCGAGATCCCAATGAAAGAGATAGGGTTCGCGAAATCGATCTTTGAGAAAGCCAAGGCCCTCAACGACGCTGGACCAGCCCCAGTCGGCGTGGCGCGTGGCCAGCACATCGATCTGCAATACGTCGCCAGGCTCGGCTCCCTCGATCCAGATGGGCCCAGTGAGCGCGTGAACGCGGCTGCGGTCGATGGCCAGGTATTCTTGGGTGGTCATCCCGGGCCGCACCTGGCCGCCGCTCGCGTCCACGCACTCAATCTGCACCTCATCTCCCGGCTGAATGCGCAAACGCGGCGCAAGGGATCGGTCCCACACGGAATGGGTGGGTTCGGCCGACAGGATGTGCTCGCTCATGATTCCTTCACCCTCACACTCATCTGAATTTCGACCAGTGCATTGCGTGGCAACGCGCTCACGCCGACGGCCGCGCGCACATGCCGGCCTGCTTCTCCCAGCACGGCCACCAGCAGGTCCGAAGCGCCGTTGATCACCGCGGGCGAGTCCGCAAATCCGGGGTCGGCGTTCACATAGCCGTTCACAGTAAGCACTTCGGCTATGCGATCGAGCGAACCGAGTTCGCGTTTGAGAACCGCCAACTGCGTGAGCGCGCAAGCTCTGGCTGCTGCGTAGCCTTCTTCGATGGTGCGGTCCAAACCAGCCGTTCCGGTGATGATGCCCTGCGGGCCGGTGGAGATGACTCCGGAGAGATAGACGATTTCACCCACCCGCTTGGCGGAGACATAATTGCCGCCTGCCGCAGGCAACTGCGGGAGTTCGAAACCGAGGGAGGCGAGCGATTCTTCAGGCGATGAAAGCTGCGTCATTTGCCTTTGAATGTACCATGCGCGGCGGGAGATTTCTTGGTTCTTCTCATCGAGTCAAGTTAGGATGAGGCCATGCTTCGAGCCTTTCTACCGTTGCTGGTCGGCGTCGCTTTGGGCGCACTGCCTGCGGCAGATTCCAAAATCCTTCTGCATGTCGATCGGTCTTCAGACGGAGACCTCGAGGTTGGTGGAGAGCTTGCGGGCTTGCCTCCGGGTTCCTCGCGTTTCATTCGCTATGAGGATTTGTTGCGCCTGGCGCAGGAGACCTACACCGTCAGCGACGACTCGAACTTTCCCCCAAATACAAAGATCGAAGGGGCGTCGCTTGTGGCCCTCGCGCACCTCATCGGTAAAGCACCGAAGGATCTGTTGATTGTCGCCATTTGCTACGACAAGTATCGCGCCAACTATCCGCCGGATTATCTCGCAACTCATCATCCACTGCTGGTGCTGCGCATCAATGGTCAGCCGCGCGAACACTGGCCGCCCTCAGAATACGGCGGATCGATGAAGCCGTACCTGATCTCGCATCCATTCTTCAGGCCGGCCTTCAAGGTGCTCTCCCATGAAGACGAGCCGCAGGTTCCATTCGGCGTCGTCCGCATTGAGTTGCGCACGGAATCCGAGGTCTTTGGCGCAATTCGTCCCGGTGCAAATGGTCGCGAGAACGAGCAGGTGCAAGAGGGGTTCATCATCGCGCGCCAGGACTGTTTTCGCTGTCACAACATGGGCGCCGAGGGTGGGACGATGGCCGGGCGCACATGGTCGAAGCTGGCTCAAATTGCGAACGATGATGGCAGACGCTTTCGCCAGATCATTCGCAATCCGGCGTCTGTCAATCCCGGCGCAAAGATGCCGGCCCATGCGGGCTACGACGATGCGACGCTGAACGCACTGACCGCATATTTCAAAACATTTGCTGCCGAAGGGGAGACTCGATGATTACACGCGCTGCGAAGTTGTTGTTGCTGGCGGGAATCGCTCTCAACTACACGCTGGTTGTCTTCAACAACGTAACCGACTTCGACTCGAACTACCAGTTTGTGCACCACGTGCTCCTGATGGACTCGACCTTTCCCGGCAACCATGGCATGGGTCGCGCGATTCCGTCGCCGGGCCTTCAACTTGCGTTTTATTTCAGCATNNTTGCGGCTTACTCCCATTTACCGTTCGATGGTGGCCTCAATGTAGCCGTGCGGTTCATCGATGGGAACAAAAATGTGATTCGGATTGTCCTGTCCAAAAGGGCTCAGGTCCGCCAGCAAGTGGTGGAGATTGGGCATAGTGAGCGTGATGCGCGCAATCTCCGGCGCGGCGGCGAGTGCGGCTTTTCCCATGTCAAACAGCGTGTGCTGCACGCTCATGCTGTCGTGCGCGGCAAATTCCTTGAGCAGCGCGGCAACGATGCGCGCGCGGACCTGAGCATGATCCGGATCTGCTACTGCATACTCCCACTTCACCGTCGCGCGTGTGCCGAAAATGCGGTCCGTAGCCGGCTTAAGCGTTGTCAGCTTGTCTTTGATGTAGCCGGTGAAGGCCGATTTTGTTGTTTTGAGAATTACCAGGCCATCGATACCGGGCCTGACTGACCACTCGCGTCCCTGATCGCGAACGGCTCGCACGGTGCGTACCTCAGTGCCGCCGAGTTTGAACGTGAATGCGTCAGGCGCGCCGTCGACAAGCATGTGCTCCCAAGCCTTCTCCTCGATCTCAACAAGGACCCCGCTTACTTGAGGGTTGTTGGCGAGCAAATAATCGCCGAGCTCAGTCGCGAATTCCTCAATGGTCGCTGCCTTCGAGTCGCGCGCCACGGAGTAGACGGTGTTCTTCATCGTGTCCGTCGGCAGAATTTTGCTATTATCGGCCTTGGTAAAGCTGGTTTCGAAGTCGCCCTCCAGCAGCACACCTACAGTCCACTCGTTGAAGTCGTGACGATCCTCGTGGCGCGTGATGCGCGACAGGCGCACGCGCGATTTACCGTAGCAATTCTCTCCCAGTCTGGCCATCGCGTCAGCTTCCTCGGTAGGTTGTATAGCTGTTGTCACTCAACAGCAGGGGGAGGTGATAATGCGCCTCGCCGCTGCAATTGAAGAGGATGCATATCTCCGGATAGATGCTGGTGCGGCCGTTTCGCTCGAGATAAATGGCGTTTTGAAACGTGAGCCTGTAGGTCCCGGCCGGCGCATCTGGCTTGAGATCGCTGCAACGCCCATCAGCATCCGTGACGCTCGATGCGACCGCGATCCATTGAGTACCCTCACGCCTTTCAAGCGAGACGGCAACCGCCGCTGCCGGCTTTCCCAGCACAGTGTCGAGCACATGCGTCGAGATTCTACTCATTCCACAAGCCACTTTCCCAGACGTATCAGCGTAATCTGCCGCTGCTGTTCCGCAGCCTCGCGTAACTCGGTTTCACGGTCGCTCGCCAACCGTCGATTGAGAATGGCAAGCATCTCATCAGCGCTCTTTCCGGTAGCACAGACAATATACGTGAAGCCAAAGCGCTGTTCGTAAAGTTCGTTGCCGGCAGCCAACTCCGTCAGCACCTTCTCGGCCGCGGACATTGCTGACAATTGCTCCTGACGCGACCATGCAACTGATTGCGCCGAAGCGCGTTCAGCTTTCCTATCTCCAATACGCGGATGACAAGCAAACGCCTCCATCCAGTCGGCCTCCTCCATCGTGCTCCATACCTGGTCTGCCGCCACGCTCAACTCTGCGACACTGCCGATGGGGCGCTTTGCAACCATTGCTTCGGCCCAGCGACGCGAACCGCAGCAGGCCATCATGGTGTCGAACGCTGTTTTAGCATCGGCTCCATTCCATGATTGAAGCGTAGCATTCACCGCGGCAGCCCTTCCGGATACAGTTGCCTCAGAAACTCTTCGAGCAGATTGACTGCTACCCCTTTGCGATACGCGGCAGTGGAGCGGATATCGTCAATTGGTTTGGCCTCTGCCAAGAGCGCTTGCCGTGCGGATTGGATCGTATCGCGAGTAACTGACTTGCCAAGCAGAGCAGCCTCGGTTGCGATAAGCCGCGTGGGGAATGCTGCAAGACTCGCAGCGGCCAAACGAATTTCGCTGAAGACGCTGTCTTCGATGAACGCCGTAGCCGCCAAGGCTACTTTGGAAATGGCCATTGCGCGGCGCGTTCCCACTTTGCGCAAATACTGGTGGTGCTGCGCGAATCGAAGTGGCATGTGGATCGCGTTGAGCAACTCATCCGCAGCCATTGCGTTGCGTTTGTAGCCAGTGTGAAAAGCCGAATAGGGAATGCGACGGGTACCGCGCACGGAAATCAATTCGATCTCCGCGTCGTAAACCAGCAGCGCGGGTGAAGAGTCCGCGGCGGGCGACCCATTGACGATGTTGCCGCCTACAGTCGCGCGGCCCTGGTTAGCGATGGAGCCAATCCAGCTTGAGGCTTTAGCGAGGAGCGGTAGTTGAGTTGCAATGCCAGCATGCGCGCGCAGGTCGCGAAACGTGGTGCCGGCGCCAACAACGATGCAGTCCGAACTGGCCTCGACAAAGCGGAGATCGGGAATGCCCCACAGGCTCACAAGCCTTTTCGCGTTGAGCCGCCCGGCAGCATGAGCAACCATAAGCTCAGTGCCGCCGGCAATCGGCGTCCACTCGCCTGGCTCGGCGGCAATCAATTGCAATACACCGGCAAGGCTGCCGGGCGCAACCATTTCATGCCTTTCCGGGTTACCGCGCATGAACCGCCTGCTCCGGTGCATCTGCAGGGGTCATCGCTGCGGCAGCGATCACCGAATCGAAGATGCGCATGAATCCGGTGCATCGACAAAGGTTGCCCGCGAGACCCTCGCGAATCTCGGCCATGCTGGGATGAGGATTCTGCGTAAGAAGTTGAGTTGCGGCCATCAACATTCCTGGTGTGCAGATGCCGCACTGTGCGCCGCCGCAGGTTAGGAACGCCTGTTGCAGAGGATGAAGCTCGCCGCCGATTGCAAGTCCCTCGACCGTCTGGATGTTGGCTCCTTCCGCTTGCAAGACGGGCACCAGGCAACTATTCACTAATTCGCCGTTGATGCGTACTGAACACGAACCACACTCGCCTTCGCCGCAGCCCTCCTTTGTTCCAGTGAGGCGCAGGTCTTCTCGCAATACGTCGAGCAGTCGCTTCATCGGCGGGACATGCACGGCGCGGCACTCGTCATTGACGATGAACCGAATGGTGGGCCAACAATTGTTCATACGGCAGCGGGCTCCGCCATCATCTGGCGCGCAACAAATTCTGCAAAAAGATCTTCAGGCAGCAGCGGGATGGAATGAAAGCCAACGCCAGTCGCATCTCTGATTGCATTCAGAATTGCGGGCGCCGGTCCGTCATGCGGCAGTTCGCCGATGCCCTTGGCGCCGTACGCGCCATATTGAAACGGAATCTCCTCGAAGAACACATGAATGGGCGGCACATCCTCAGCTGTCGGCATGATGTAGTTGGTCATCTGATTGTTGGCCATGTGGCCGTTCTGCAAAAGCACCTTCTCGTAGAGCGCATAGCCGATGCCCTGTGCGATGCCGCCCTCGATCTGACCGCCCGCGAGGACAGGGTTGAGAACACGGCCCACCTCCTGGACACTCCAGAACTCTTCGACTTCGGCGGAATAGGTCACGGTGTCGACGGCGACTTGCGCGACTTGGACAGACCATGCAAACGCAGGATATGCCTCACCGCGATATTTCTGATCGTCCCAGAAGATTCCGGGCGGCGGCTCATAGCGGCAGAGCGAATCGACTTTGCCCTGCACTGCTCGATAGCGAGCGCAGGCTGCAAAGAATTCGTCGCGGGTAAAGTGCGAGCCTAGCCCGGCGTGCTCACGCAGCAGCGCAACAAGCTGCAAGCCTGCGCGCTCAATCAGTCGGCCGACCACCATTGAAGTGCGCGAAGCAACCGTTGGCCCACTGTTGGGAACGATGCCGGTGTCCGGCGGAGCCATGATGACGTCTTCGTAGGGAATGCCGATAGCTTCCGCGGCAATCTGCGTGAGAATCGTATTGGTGCCCTGTCCGAATTCAGTGCTCGACACCATCACGCGCACTTTGCCTTCGGGCGTCACGTCGACTCCTGCAAGCGAATTCAAATAGCGCTCCCCGGAACCTGTGAAGCCGGAACCATGGTAGAAAGCGGCGATTCCCATGCCGCGTTTGACGGGATTAGTCTGATTGTCCCGGGCAAACCGCGCGCGCCTCGCATAATAATCGCTATCCGCAAGCGCGCGATCGAGCAGCGTATCCAGAATCACCGGCTCGCGCATTACCTGTTCGGTCGCGGTGGTGTCGCCATCGTGAAGGAAGTTTCTGCGCCGCAATTCAATGGGATTGAGACCGATGGCAGCGGCGATCTCATCCATGTGACGCTCGATGGCAAAGACCGCTTGCGGCGCGCCAAAGCCGCGAAAGGCGCCGTAGGGCACGGTGTTCGTGGCCCATGAATGCGAACGCACACGCACGTTGGGGCATACATACGGGCCCGTCGAATGAAGAGTCGCGCGCGAAAGCACTGTCGAAGAAAGTGTTGAGTAGGCGCCGCCATCCGTAGCGATGTCGATGTCCATGGCCAGCAGCTTTCCATTCTTGTCGAGCGCAGTGCGATGGCGAATGCGCGATGGATGTCGCTTGGTGGTTGCGGCCAGATCTTCCATGCGGTCGTAAACCATCTTGACCGGATGACCGCTCTTCATGGCCAGCAAAGCCGCGTGAGCAGCCAGAATGGATGGGTAGTCTTCCTTGCCGCCGAATGCGCCGCCGGTCTCGGTCTGAATGACGCGCACTTTGTCTTCGGGTAAATCGAAGACCGAGAGCAGCGACTTATGCACATAGAAGGGGCACTGCAGCGAGCCCCACACCGTGACTCCGCTCTCTGCGCCCCATTCCGCGATGACGCCGTTGTTCTCGATGTACAGATGCTCCTGCGCGCCGGTGCGGTATTCGCCTTCAATGATATGCGCGGCAGTGGCCCACACCGGCTCCACGTCACCCTTCTCGAGCAGAAAGCTTTTCAACATGTTATCCGCGCCCCAGACGATCGCGTCCTGGCGTTCGCTTTCTTCAATCGTGAAGATGGGTGGCAGCGGATCGTATTCAATTTGCACGGCCGCAACTGCTTCGCGCAATTTGTGTTTGTCAGGGTGAGCCAGCAGCAAAATCGCTTCGTCGCAGTGATTCACTTTTCCGTCGGCGAGACAGGGTTGATCGGCGACGATGATGTGAATCTGATTCTTTCCAGGAACGTCCGCGGCTGTGACGATGGCGAATTCGGTCCAGTCGATGTTGCGGTCAAAGCCGATGGAGCGTATGAATCCTCGAGGAATCGTGCTACGCACCGTGGCTCCATGCCACATGCCTTCCCGCTCGATGTCGTCCACATAGCGCGCGCGGCCAAGCAGCTTGTCCACACCCTCCTTGCGGGGGACGGGAGCGCCTACGATGCGGGTTTTCGCATGCGTGTTCATGTTTTTTGGGAAGCTCGAATCGCCGAACGGGTTGAGGCATAGGATACATCGGCGCGTCCGAGTTGCAAAGCGGTTCTTTCAGGCAGCAAGTTTGGCGAGGGTGAGGGCCAATACGTCAACGCCGCCGGCAATCCACTCCGGCGAGGCGTATTCGTCGGGACGATGGCTCCAGCCGCCGCGACAGGGGATAAAGAGCATGGCGACCGGTGCCATGCGCGCCATGAAAAGCGAATCATGATAGGCCCGGCTCACCATTCTCTTGTAAGTCCGGCGTGCCTCTTGCGCCGAAGCCTCCATGGCTGCCAGAATCGCAATGTCGCAAGCAGCCGGAGGATCGGCGTTCACCAATTCAGTGGTGACAGTGACTCCACGTCGAGCCGAAACATCGCTGCACGCGGCATGCAGCGCATCGATTACGCGGTCGCGGCGCGCGCCATCGGTGTCGCGAATGTCCGTTTCGAGCTTAACCTTGGAAGGGATGCTGTTGACCGCGCCGGGAAATACTTCGCAGACACCGACTGTGGCCACGGTATCGATCGCGCCGGAAGATTTTGCCGCAGACTCAAGTGCGAGGATCAGCTCCGCGGCCGCGGCCAGCGCATCTTTGCGGCCAGGCATCAGCCTGCCGCCCGCATGTCCACCTTCGCCTTCGATGGTAATGCGCAGGCTCGCCGGCGCTGCGATATGCGTTACGAGCCCGAGGTCGATTCCCTCCTGCTCCAGCAGCGGTCCCTGCTCGATGTGCAACTCGACAAACTGGTGAAAGCGGCCTTGAGGCAATGCGATGGATTCGAGCTCGCCCGTAAACCCTGCACGCGAGCGCAACTCTTCCAGGCTGCGATCCTGCTTGTCGCGCAGTTTCAGCGCAGCGGATGGGGTGAGCACATTGCCCATCATCCTGCTGCCAAGACAGCCAATGCCGAAGAGGGTAGGTTCTTCGGCGGTGAAGATCACCAGCTCAATCGATCGGCGCGGACAAAAGCCGGTCCGCTGCAGCGAGCGAATAGCCTCAAGCCCGCCCAGCACGCCGACCGTTCCGTCATACGATCCGGCGTTGGGAATCGCGTCGATGTGCGAGCCGGTTCCGATGGGCGCAAGATCCCGTTCACTGCCGCGCCAACGTGCGAAGGTATTGCCGATGGCGTCTTCGTGAATTGTGAGACCCGCCCCCGTGCAGAGTTTTTTCACATAGGCACGGGCGCGCAGGTCGGCCTGGCTAAATACAACGCGCGTCACCACGGGAGGCTCGGCCTCGGAGATCTGTGCGAGCGTTGTCAGCTCATCGATAAGCGAGTCGATTTCGATTTTCGGTTCGATGGTCATTGTCTTCAGCCTCCCAGTGGGTGCCTGCGCCAATCTTTATAGATGAGGTATTTGGCCGGGTGCTTGCCCAGCGCACCGAACCATTGCGGACAGTAGGGAGCCATCCAGATGAAGTCGCCGGCCTGCACGGGGTACCATGCCTCGCTGAGCCGGTAGATGCCAGCCCCTTCAAGCATCAGCAGGCCGTGCTCCATGATGTGAACCTCCACCATGCTGAGCGCCGCGCCGGGATCGTAGGTCATGGTGTTCACAGCAAAGTCATACGCAGGACCGTCGGGCATGAGCGAGCGCACGCGCAGCGACTCGTCACCCATCAGCGCGACAGCCAATACTTCTGCTTCTTTGCCCACCACGATTTCCGCGACTTGCTTTTCATTGGCCTCGGTCGGCCGATAGTGCTTTTCAATCACCGCAGCACGCGAGCGCTTCACTGCGCGGACTGTGTGTGGCGTGCCCTGGGGCAGAAACGCGAAACCGCCAGGAACCAGAATGTGCTGTTTGCCGTCTGCACTGAGTTCCAACTCGCCCTCAAGCACATAGACAAAACGCTGCGCCGGCGCGGGGCCCAGCGTTCCGGCAGGGGCAAACTCAGCGGTCATCTGACAAAAGCGCGCGCCCAACTGCGGCGCAACGTGGACCACAAACTCCACGCCTTCGGCGCCCGGCAGCGGCGTGCGAATGAAGGTGTTCGGCGTTTGAAGCAGGTGATCCGGCTTCAGGCTGCTCCGTGTAAGTCCCAGATGATGCAATCGTGACCTCGTTCGAAGATTCTATCCAATTTCTTTGGCAAGGCGCTGAAGAAACTCTCGGCCGACGAGCAAGGAGGCCTCGACATCTTTCTCAAGCACGGTTTCGGAGGGGTGGTGGCTGATGCCGCCAGGACTGCGCAAAAACAGCATTGCCGTGGGCATTTTGGAGGCCATCACCATCGCATCGTGGCCGGCTCCGCTGGGCATGGTCTTCAATGGAAAGCCTGTCGCCTCGATGGCATCGGTCAAGAATGCAGTGAGCCGTTCGTCCATCTGCACGGCCGGCTGATCCAGCAACTCTGTCTGCTCAAGATGGATTCCGCGCCGCTCGGCGATCGCGGCCGCCTTGGAGAGGAGTTCGTGCACTGCAGCAGCGCGCGTGGCATTATCTGCGTCGCGCACTTCGAGGCTCACCTGCGCGGCGCCAGGAACTACGTTAGCGGCATTTGGCTCGACGCTGATTCTGCCCACAGTCGCCACCATTCCGTCCGAACGCTGGGCCAGCGCCTCAACTGCCGTGATCCACTCAGCGGCGGCGGCCAGCGCATCGTGGCGCAGGTGCATCGGCGTGGTCCCTGCGTGGTTAGCCTGGCCTGAGAACTTCAGGCTCAGCCGTGTTTGGCCGACAATCGCAGTGACGGTTGCAACGCTCAGGCTCTCCGCGTCCAGCACCGGGCCCTGCTCGATGTGAATTTCGACAAAACCGATCGCATCCGCAACCGCTGCCGCTTCGCCAATCGAGTCAGGATCGAGGCCGAATGCGCGTATGGCAGTCTCCACTGAGACGCCATCCACGTCCTTGAGCTGGAGGAATGCGGGGTCGAATCGTCCCGCCACCGCGCGGCTGCCCAGAAACGGCACGCCGTAGCGCACGCCCTCTTCTTCAGAAAAGGCGATTACTTCGAGTGCCAGAGGCAAATCAAGCTCTTGCGAAATAGATACCCATTCGAGCGCGAGCGCCACGCCCAAAACGCCGTCGAACGCGCCGGCATTGGGCACGGTATCGATGTGCGAGCCAAGGATGAGGCGCTTGGGGCTTGCATTCGCGGGCTGCCAAAGGCCGCGCAGATTGCCGGCCGCATCCACGTGAACGGTCATGGCATGCGCCTCCATGCGTGCGCGCATATGCGCATGTACATCGTGAACGGCCGCCGTCAAGAATCGGCGCGTGATGCGGTGAGGCTCTTCGCTCATGGCGGCAATCTTCCAACATTCAGAAATCGCCCGCAGCGCACGGTCTCTCATGGGCGTACAAACTCTCTGCCGCGCGGAGAGCCATGGAAGCCATCCAGACTGTAGACCAGTTCGCCCCGCAGCCAGGTTTGCAACACTTCACCGCGCAACTCAGCACCCAGGTAGGGCGAAAGCTTGTGACTAAAATGCAGGCTTTTGGGCGTGACTGTCCAGGTAGCATCCGGGTCGAAGACCACGATGTCTGCATCGGCGCCCGCGACCAGAGCACCTTTGCGCCCCGCTAATCCAGCAAGCTCTGCGGGGGCTGCGGACATCCAGGCGGCCAGCCGTTCCATCCCTTTATTCAAATCCATTCCTCGACGCTCCATGGCTGTACCCATCACCGGCAGCGCAAGTCCCAGGCTGGCAATTCCGCCCCAGGCAAGATCCCATCGTCCTTCATCGCGCCGCTTCATCGCCGGAGGGCACGGCGAATGATCCGTTGCCACCAGGTCGATCAAACCACTTTCCAGTGCTGCCCACAACGCTTCGCGATTTGCTGCGCTGCGAATTGGCGGAGCGCACTTGAATTCGGTTGCGCCATCCGGGATTTCTTCGGCGGTAAACCAGAGGTACTGAACGCATGTCTCCGCTGTGATCGGTACTCCGCGATTGCGTGCTTCGGCAAGCAGCGGAACTGCCTGCGCGCTGACTAAATGCACGATGTGTATGTGCGTTTGAAACTCTTCGGCTAGGCGAATCAGGAGCGCGATCGCCTCGACTTCCGCGGCGTCGGGGCGCGATGACAAATAGGTCGAGTACTTGTGCCAATCCGCGCCGATTGTGTTAAGCGCGGATGTTGCTGCTTCCACCGGACCCGCAATCTCGGCGTGGGCCAGCAACGGGAGCCCTGTCCCGCGCAACTTGCGGAGTGCGAGCCGCAGATCGTCTTCGTTGACCCAGGCAAAGCCGTCGATGCCGGAGTGAATGAGGAAGCACTTGAATCCGGGAATCCCCGCGCCGGCGAGCGCCGGCAGCGCTTCGGAGTTGCCGTGCACCACGCCACCCCAGGCTGCCCAATCCACCCACGTTTTGCCGAATGCCGCGGCGCGTTTGGCTTCAAGCGCATCTACATCGATGGTCTCGGGAATGCAGTTGAGCGGCATGTCAACCAGCGTGGTCACGCCGCCCGAAGCTGCTGCGCGGGTGGCCGTCCAAAACCCTTCCCACTCCGTGCGACCGGGCTCATTGATGTGAACGTGCGAGTCCACCAGGCCAGGCAGCAGCACTGAATCGCGAAAGTCGTTGAGCGTTGCAGAAGCCGGCACATCGCTCCAGCTCCGCACTGAGGCGATACGCTCATCTTCGACCAAAAGGCACGCCGGCCGGATACCTTCCGGTGTGAGAACGCGAGTTGAACGGAATGCCTGTGCCATACTGTTTCTACTTTCGCCTCTGAAGGAGGTTGTGAGCAAGTTGGCTACTCCCACGCCACCCAACCCGGAGTTTTTGCGGCGCGCCATCGAGCTGGCCATCCAAAACGTCTACGACGGCGCGGGCGGCCCGTTTGCCGCGGTCATTGTGCGCGATGGGCGCATCGTCGGCGAAGGCGTGAATACTGTTACAGCCACCAACGATCCCACTGCCCACGGCGAGGTCAACGCCATTCGCGCGGCCTGCAAGGCACTGGGCACATTTACGCTTGCGGGCTGCGAACTCTACACCAGTTGCGAGCCGTGCCCTATGTGCCTCGCGGCGTGTTACTGGGCGCGCATCGACGCAATCTATTATGGATCGAGCGCGGCCGATGCGGCACGCGCCGGATTTGACGACGCATTTCTCTACGAAGAATTTCGCAAGGACCAGGCGGCCCGCACTCTGCCCGCGACTCAGATGGTCAGTGAGGAAGCCTGGGCCAGCTTTGCAGCGTGGATTGCGTCGACCCGCAAGGTCAAGTATTGAAGATCTGCCGCGCAACGCAACCTCGCTTCCAGCTGACAAACGAGGCAGGCTACTCCACCAGTGCATCTGCAATGGCCAGATGCTCGTCGAGCGCGGCGATGCCGAGGTCCAATTCCTCTTTGGTCACAATTAACGGCGGGGCAATCACGAAGTGGCTCACCCAGGCCTGGATTGAGACTCCTTGCGCCATCATCTTGCCTGCGATCTGATCGACCACGAGAGGCTTTCCTTCCACCTTGTCGCGCATAGTGTTGAAGAGCTTTTTGGTCTCGCGATTCTTCACGATCTCGACGGCAAAAAACAAGCCCAGCCCGCGCACATCGCCGACGGAAACATGCTTCGCCTTGAGCGTCTCCAGTTTCTCCCGCACATAGGGCTCAAGCTCAGCCGCGCGCTCAACCAGATTGAGACGCTGCATCTCTTCGATCGTGGCCACGGCCGGTCCCAGAGTCATAGGATGCGCTTCATAGGTGTGTCCGTGCGAGAAGTAGTGATCTTCAAAGTAATCGGCGATCCTGGTGGTAGTGGCGCACAAACCGAGCGGCATATAGGCTGACGTAATGCCTTTGGCGGTGACCAGGATGTCCGGCTTCACGCCCCAGTGGTCGACGGCGAACCATTTCCCGGTGCGGCCCCATCCAGCCATTACTTCGTCGTCAATCATAAGCACGCCGTAGTCGTCGCAGATTTTGCGTAAGCGGGGGAAATACTCCGCCGGCGGAACCAGCACGCCATTGGTGCCAACCACGGGTTCGAGGATGATGGCAGCTACATCGCTTTCGTTGCGGATCATGTGCTCGATGTAATCGGCGCAGGCGATGTTACAAGTGGGATAAGTGTGCTTGATGGGGCAATCGTAACAATTTGTCTCCGGCGCGAAGATGAATCCTGAGCCCTTGCCGCCCGGCTCCATGGCCCAGCGCCGCGGATCGCCGGTGGCCGCGATGGAGCCGTTGGTGGACCCGTGATAGGAGCGGTAGCGCGAGATAATTTTGTTCTTGCCCGTGAACATGCGCGCAATTTTGAAAGCTGCTTCATTGGCCTCGGTTCCGCTGGTGGCGAAGAAGAATTTGTTCAGGCCTTCGGGCAGCACTTCAAGCAGCTTGGTGCTCAGGCGCGCTCNNCGCCATGTGCCGTAGTTTGTCTGCCGCGTGATGGTGGTGATCTGTTCGGATGTAAGCGCGTCTGAATGGGGGTTTTCACTCATGGATTTTCTCTCCCGCTGGAATGCTTCAAGACATCCTATCACCGCGATGGCGTGCGGGGAGAAACCGATCGCGAAGGAGATCATGCCAATCGCGGTCGTCTCTCAATGCAGAGGCTCAAGGGTACAAACTCAGTCTACGGGCAAAGGAATCGATGGAAATGAAGCTCCGCATGACGTATCTTGGGAGACGTGGATGCAGCATCCTCACAGCCCGGCGATCTTGTTCTCGCGCTGGAATCGGCGAGTGAGGCATGCAGCGCTTTTGACGCCGAACTGAACGCTGCGAGCGCCGTTCAAGACGCAATCCCGGAAGGATTGGTCGCGGAGCTTTGGCTCAAAGCCGAGGGTCAAGCCAGCGGGATTACTCAATCGGAGTTCGGTGTTGCTCTCGCTGCGATTGGGAAGAAATGCAACTATGCGCTGCCTGCGCCGATTCTCCCCGCATCCGCGCAAAGAGAAGAATTCTATCGTACGCTCAGGCTTCAAGACCTTGCCCTGGCACAAGCTTGCGCGCTGGGCAGAGACGTTGCGTGGCAGCGCTTCCTCACGCTGTACCGTGGTCCAATCACCCGGGCCGCAATCGCCATCTCCAAGTCGTCGACTCTTGGAAGCGATCTTGCGGACTCGCTTTACTCGGAGTTGTTCGGGTTGAAAGAGCGGGGTGGTCAGCGCGTTTCGCCGCTGGCTTCCTATTCCGGGCGCGGCTCGCTGCTTTCATGGCTGCGCTCCACTCTTGCCCAGCGGCACNNGCTTGATTCCGAGGACTGCTTTCTCCTTTCCTCGTATTATCTTGATCGCCACACCTTGCTCGATATTGCGCGCCTGCTCAAAGTGCACGAAGCGACAATAAGCCGCCGCCTCAAGCGCCTCGTCGGCGAGCTCCACAAACAATTGTTGATGAACCTCCAGGCCGCGGGTCTAAGCGAGCGCAAGGCACAAGAAGCGCTGGGCGCCGATCCGCGAGACATTGAAATAAATCTGCGTCGCCTGCTGCAAACTTCGCAAGCTGCGGCGTTCACAGAACAGACGAAACAGATCGAGCTGGATTGACAATGAGTGAACATTTCCAACCCGGCCAACATCCTGATGCTGACCGGCTCAGCGCCTTTGCCGACAACGTGCTCCCGGCGCATGAGCGCCAGGA
>PMWR01000392.1 GCA_003166055.1 Acidobacteriaceae bacterium | reverse complement strand
CCCGGTAAGAGTCGCGGTCAGCGTGGTGTAGAGCCCAACGCCGACGGGAGCGGGTGTAGCGCCAATATCGAACGAGGTGAGCGGATAGTTAGTTGCGGGGGCTGAAGCACTGATCTGGATGTTGGTGGGAGTGAGGTAGACCGGGCTGTAGTTGCCGTCGCCCTGATAGAAGGCCGTGATGGTATCGGTTCCGAGGGCAAGTGGGGTCGAGGTCGTCACCGAGCCTGTTGCAGTCGAACCGCCATCCGAGGACAGGTTCGCCGTTCCGATCGAAATTCCGTTACTGTACACGACCACGGTACCCGTGGGCGCAGCACCGCCTGGGGCGCCGTTGACGGTTACGGTGAAGGTGTCGTTGTTTCCGAAGATGTCACTCGACGGGCCGGAGACAAGTCCGCTGACCGAGCCTGGGACGATGGTGATCGGTAACGCAGCAGCCGCGGAGCCTCCCTGATAAAGCTGGTTGCCGGGGTAGTTCACGCTCAGCGAGTAGGTGCCCGGCGGGGGCGGTGGAGTCAGAGAGGAGCTTGGGATATTCGCCTGCGCATCGTTGCCGTAATACCAGGACTGCAATTCGTTAGTCTGTGAGCAGTCGCTACAGTTGGGGTTGTATGGGACGCCGGTGAGGGCGAAGTCCAGGTAACCATCGCCGTTCAGGTCACCGGTCACGATCAAGCTCGGCAGGTAAGCGCTTCCGTCACATTCTCCGCAGTTGTAGTAGTAAGGGCTGATGCCCGTGTCGAACGAGTTCACCACGGTCCAGTTTTGCGGGCCTTGGCGCTGCAGCTCTTCTACCCAGACATTCCCATTGGAATTGCCGATGCCTGTATAAACAAGGTTCCAGCCGGGCGCAGCCGCGGCAGTTGACGAAGGCTGCAAAAGGGACGGGAAAGGTGCGCCGGCAACCGTGCCGGGGTTGGAAATCACGGGGTCATTGCTCGACGAATAGGTGAAGGTCAACGGCAAATCGCCCAGCTGATCATTCTCAAAAATCAGCAGGTTGCCTGCGTCGTAGTTTGTGTAGTTGGGCTGGCCATAATCGGTGATGACGACATCGGGATATCCATCTCCGTTCACATCCGTGACGGTCATCCCCTGCATATAGTAGGTGTCAGCAGTGAACGGCGTCTCGCTCTTCAATTGGAAGCCGTAGTCGTTGCCCTGGCTCAGGAGCACAAGAACTGCTCCGTTGGTGGTGTAGTAGGGGTTATTTGGGTAGCTGTACTCCTCGAGCACGAGATCGCTGAAGTTATCCTTGTTGAAGTCAGCGGCGCCTGCGTTCTGCACGTAGCCATACGAGGTGTCGAAATTCACGTAGGGCCCGTACGAATTGCCAGGATTGCCGAACGGGCTGATGACCTGAACGATTCCCTTGATGCCGTCGATGACCGCGATGTCCAGATACCCGTCCGAGTTGAATTGTCCCAGGACGACGTTGGTGGGAGCGGCAATGGTTGAATTGCCGCCGAAGGCGATGGGCGGCCCGAAGGTTCCGGTGCCCAGCCCCGACCCGTTGGTATTAGCAATCCCCGGCATGTAATAGGCCACCAGGTTGTTCACGGCGCCGGTTACGCTGTTGTTGCAGACGACCACAAGGTCGGGAATTCCATCGCCAGTGATGTCGCCGACGGCGAAATCCTGAGGCACGCATCCAGCGTAGACCTGCTCTTCCGTTTCCAAGCCATTTGCGCCTGTGCTGAGCATAACCTGGAGGTATGGCCCTGACGCCGTCCAGTAGGCGCCGAAAGAGTTGGGATAGTATTGGCCGGGAATACCCACGACATCGGTGTAACCATCGCCATTGAGATCGGCCGAGAGCAGCTTCGCGGTTCCATTGCTGTCTATCTGGTCGGAAAACGGAGGCCCCGGGTAGGATCCCTGCTGCGTTGAGAGCTGCGAAAGCTGGCCCGTTCCAAGCGAGGCACTGTAGCCGGCATCGACGCCGGTTCCGTTGAGCGTGAAACTTACTGGACCGGCGGGCACAGCGGCATCCGCGGCCAACCCACGCGTGACAGTCGCAGTGAGGGGGGAACCGTAGGAGACCGTTGCGGGTGTAGTTGAGGACGTAACCGTGTCAGAGTACAAGTTGTAAACCTGCAACTGAATCGGACCGCCGATAACGCTATAACCGCTGTTCGTGTCTGCGGGGACCACCAGGGAAAGGTTCGTTTCGCCCGTACCCAATGTGTTTGGGAACGTAAACGTGAGCTGAGGGATGGGAGCGCTCAAGTTGAAACTGGTGGGCGTAATTGGCTCACTTAAGCCCTGAACCGACACCAACGAATTTGCTGTGATTCCCGGGCCGGTGAGGGTGAAGGTGGTTGTGGTGGAGGCGTCGGGGGTTACGGCGCCAGGACCGATTATATCCAGGCCATTTTCGATGAGGAGCGTGTTCGCGTTACTGCTACCGACTTGCTGCGAGGCGTAGTTATTGTCTCCGCTGTACGTCGCGGTAAATTGGTTTCCGCAAGGCGCAGCCTGAAGACTGTACGTTGTCGAGAGGCCGGTGACGGTGGCCGGGCCAAAGGTGTTGTTGCACGCATCCGTGAGGGTGATGGTGCCTGTAGGCGCGGGCTGCCCGGATGGCGTGGTGAGGCCGAAGTTGAAGGTGACCGGCACTCCCTGCAGGCCTGCTGCCGGTACGCTCACCGTGAGGACGGTGGGGTAATAGACGGTGAGAGAGTAAGGCCCCGATATAGCCGAGCCGTATACGTCGTAATACGGGTTGGGAATGTAGGCGGCGCAAATCGGAAGGGTTCCAGACTGGTAAGCATTGCCATTCACGGTGGCGATTCCATTCACGACCTGCGCCTCGCCGAAGAAGTAAGCCGAGTTGTTATAGGGCGAGCAGGTGTTATTGGAATTATTGGAGACGTAGAAGGCTACGTTACCAGGCACGGCGCCGTTCGCCCCGAGGAGAAAAGCAGTCAGCGTAGTGAGGTTCCCTTGGCCGACTGGACTGGGCGAGGCTCCAAGGTCAAACACGCTGAATGAATCCCCCACGGTAAGCTGGTAGATTCCGGATATTTGCGAGACGTAGGTGTCGCCATTGGGGTTGGGGATGTAGGCGGCGCAAATCGAAGCCGCTCCCGTCTGGGTGGGAATCCAGTTCAGGGAAGCGGATCCGGTATTCGAACTGACCTGCGCCGGTTGACCGATCAAGGTGCCGGGGGACGAGGATGAGCAGCCATCGACATTGCTGGAAACGAAGAACTGGATCTGGCCCGTGGGGACGCCGTTGGACCCGGAGAGAGACGCGGTCAGCGTTGTGGTTTGCCCCACGGCAACGGGATTGGGGAAGCCCTGCAAGGTAAACGAGTAGAAGTAAGGCGACGGCGTGACGTTGAGCAGGTAAAGCGGGGCCGTTTGCGCCGCGTAGACGTCGCCGTCGCTGGGGATGTAGACGGCGCAAATGGGAATGGCTCCCGTTTGGGAAGGAGTGTAATTCTCGGTATAGCTTCCCAGCTCACCCTCCACCGTACCGATGACGCTGGAGAGTGAGCAGCCATCGGTAGTGGTGGAAACGTAGAATTCGACCGTGCCCGCGGGGGTGCCGTAGGCCCCGGTGAGCGTCGCGGTGAGCGTTGTGTATTGCCCGACGACAACGGGATTGGATGAGGCTTGAAGGGTGAACGAGGTGAACGGTTCGGACTCCCCAATGTTCGTCTGGAGCGAGCCGGGAGATGGGAGGGCGAGAATTACCGGAATGCACGCAAGACTTAGCCCGAAAATTAGGCGATTCATTGCCCACCCCGTGCCGGCGGAATGAACAGGACGCGCGAGGTGGGACCGTCGGCTTCGATGATCCATCCCGGTGTCGCCGCCGGAGCCGCGAGTTCGAAGACCGCGTTACCGCTGAGTGCCGACAATTGCGTGGGAGTGCAGGCACAGGTGGATTGAGCCGGCGAGGTGGCGCCGGTGAGATCGATGCGCAACACAACTGCATCGGCTTGGTCTGCCGTCACGGCCCAATGACCGTCCATGGACGCAGCGACTGCGAAGGGCTGGTTGAGGCCGTTGGCGTGCGTCGCCAGCGTCGCGGCCACCCCGTTGTGGTAGCGCGCCAGCGTATTGGCCGCCGAATCAGCGATAAGAGAATCTTCCGATCCGGCGATAAAACTGATGCCGCCGAAGCCTCCCAGTGTCGCAAGGGTGGAGCGGGTTCCGTCTGCGCCGATTGCCGTAATCGCGACGCTGCCACTGCCTGCGCTGGTTGCCAGCAGCAAGGTTCCCGCGTCGCTGATGGCCGCGCCCTGAACCGCCGCCGCTGTTACCGCATTAGCAGTAGGCGCCTGCGGCAAGCCGCCGACCATCAAAACAGAGGTTGCCCCCGGGGTAAACACCACCGCATACTGTCCGCGCGGAGCGAAGGCGATGACGGACGTGGGAGAGAGATTGCCCGTCACGGTCTGCGGCTGCGTGGACGGCAGCGCCATCACCTGAAGATTGCCCTTCGGATCGATCAGCAGGGCGGTTTGCGCCGGGCTTGAAAACGCTCCCGCGGCGTAGGTTCCCGCAGGGAACAATGCAGGGCCGAGTTGTGACGAGCCCGGTACGCCGACCAGCGATCGAAGCGTCGAATCCGCCGGGTTCCAGATCAGGCCCATTTGCGCGCCGCTCGAAACGGCGGTGCTGATCGCAGAACTTGCGCCCGACGGTCCTTTCGTCAGCGAATTGGGACTGACCGTTCCGCAACCGGATGCCAGCACGGCTCCGAGAGACGCGAGGGCGGCAAGTTGAGCTATGCGCTGTTCGTACGAACGCTGTGTCACAGGGATCACCCGTTCTTAGAATTCACTCCGGAAGGAGGGGGGACTTTCAGGAGCGGGGAGAAATCGAATCGAATGCCCGAACTCTAACCTGCCTGTCGCGGCTAAGTCAATGCTTATTTGCGAATTCCGATGAAAATCCGGCTGCAATTCAGGCGAATGAAGGATGGGGCGAGAAAAGGCCGCAATGAGTGGCAATCCCCTGAGGAGATTGCCACCGCGCACCATCAAACATGGTCTATCCATGAACGAGAATTGCCCTAATTCAACGGGGCCAAATCCGCATCCGCAAGCGCTTCGGTTTCCGGCAGTTGGTAGTAGAGTAATGCACGCATCTCGTGCAGGTCCGACCGATGTGGAAATTTGGCAATGAGATCGGAACAGGTCATCACGGCGTCGTACCAGAGCCGCTGGTTGAAGAAGAGCCGGGTACGCGCCATATCCAGATCGGTACCGGTACCCTGAAGCTGGCTAATCGCCGCATCCAGTTGCGTGCGTTCCGCCCCGCCGAGCACGAGAATCATGGCTGCCGGCGGAGGAGGTCCGAGCAAAGGCGAAACCGGGTCGACCTTCCAGAGATAAGTACCGCCCGGCGTGAGCGGCGGCGCGTCGGCGGGGTAGGCAAGACTGGTTCCAGTTACATCCCGATCCCAGGCAAATGCGCCAGTGATGTCCTGGACATGGACCTTGTATGCAGCGGTCGGATCACCCTTCCACGAGAACGCGGGGCGGAGAGTGTAGATCTTTGCTTTGTGCGGCGCATAGAGGGCGAGTTTCTGGCCTGCGCCCCTCGACGCTCCTCCAATCTGATTCGCGGTTGCCCGCGTCGGAGCCATGTCGAATCCATCGAGCTTAGCCATGACCCGGCGCGGATGAGCCTGCTGGCCCTGATTCTGCTGCTGGGGGGGGGTTGGCGGCGTAGCCGACGGCTTTGTTTGCCCGGTACCCTGTGCGCCGGCTAAAGCCGCGCATCCTGCCACTACGACTGTAACGATCCATTTCGTCATGCCAGAATCTCCGATCGGTTTGCCTCTACNNTAAATTCCGGGCATCTGATCTTTCACCCTCTCATATGTGCCCTGAGAAAGGATAATCTCGGTTCCCATTTCCTTGTTAAGGCTCTCCAGCCGGGATGCCAGATTGACGGTCTCGCCAATTACCGAGTATTCGAGCCGATTGAGGGAGCCGACACTCCCGCTGGTCAGCGTTCCGGTGTGAATTCCGATACCGATCCTGAGATCGGGATAGTCTTCTCCGGCCAGGCGCTCCGCATTCATCTCTTCGACACGTTTGAGCATGGCGAGGGCGCTGCGGACGGAATTGCAGGCATCCACGGTGTCGCCCTGCGAAAGCGGCACGCCATACACCACCAGAAGTCCGTCGCCGATGAACTTGTTGAGGAAGCCGTCATGGGCGCGGATCACTTCATCCATCGCGGTGAAGTAACGGTTGAGCCAGCG
>PMWR01000110.1 GCA_003166055.1 Acidobacteriaceae bacterium | reverse complement strand
TAATTGATCCGGTGCTCCAATACTCGACTTATCTTGGCGGAAGCGCCGGGGCCCAAGCTAATGCTATCGCCGTCGATACCGCCGGCAATGCCTACGTGGCCGGCAACACGGGCTCGACCGATTTCCCGGTTACACCAGGGGCGTTCCAGTCGACAAACAAGGCAGCCGCGAACGGCCTCGGCACTGTGTTTGTCACCAAGCTCAATTCCTCAGGCACAGCGTTGGTTTATTCCACCTATCTTGGCGGGAGNNGCCTATGTGACCGGATCGACTTACTCAGCCGATTTTCCGGTAACTCAAGGCGCCTTTCAGACAACCAATAAAGAGGCGGCGGCAAACGGCAATACCAATGGATTCGATTCCACAGGATTTGTCACTAAGCTGAATGCTACGGGCACAGCGCTGGTTTATTCCACCTACCTGGGCGGAAGCGGCGCCATACCAGGCGGCTCGATTCTGTGGGGGGACCGGGGGGACGGTCTGACCGTTGACAGCTCGGGAGATGCGTATGTGACCGGTGTAACTTATTCTCCCGACTTTCCGGTGACTCAGGGAGCATTTCAGACAACGAATTCCGGACAATCCGTTTTTGTGAGCAAGCTGAATCCAACGGGGACGGCGCTGGTCTACTCCACCTTCCTTGGATCGATCGGCACTGGTCAGGGTTTTGGCAGCTTGATGGCGCTGGCCGTCGATAGTTCCGGCGATGCGTACGTTACGGGAGGGACAGCAGCAACCAATTTCCCAGTTACTCCAGGGGTCTTTCAGGCGACAAACCACAATGTTCCCGACAATGGTCATACGGAAGCCAACGCATTTGTCAGCAAGCTGAATCCCGCGGGGACTGCGCTGATCTACTCCACCTATCTGGGTGGAAGCAACGCCGACGCCGGCGATGCGATTGCCGTGGACGCAGCCGGCAATGCCTACATCGGCGGCGCGGCGACCTCGACCGATTTTCCGGTGACTCCGGGCGCTTTTCAGGCGAAGAATCGTTACGGTTTCAACGATGGAGGGCCTTCCTCAGCGACCGGCGCCAACGCATTCATCACCAAGATGAATCCGACAGGCACGGCGCTGGTCTATTCCACCTACCTGGGTGGCAGCGGCGGGGTGGTGAACCTGTCACCCACCCTCATGATGGCTGCCGGAGACCAGGTGAAGGGGATCGCGGTCGACAGCGCCGGCAATGCCTATGTTACCGGGAGCGCGGCTTCGCCGAATTTTCCGGTGACATCAGGCGCCTATCAGACGACGAACAACGATCAGACTGCGAATAGCATTGGCGGATTTAACGCATTCGTCACCGAATTGAACCCAACGGGCACTGCACTGGTCTACTCCACCTATCTGGGCGGAAATGGAATCAACCAGGACAGCTTTACGGGACCCACCGTCTTTGGCTCTGGCGATTGGGCGAACGCGTTGGCTCTCGACAGCTCCGGCAACGCCTATTTAACGGGAATCGCATCCTCGGCCGATTTCCCGGTCACCGGCGGGGCATTTCAGACGACGATTCCGAGCCTCGCAAGCGCGTTTATCACCAAGATGGAGCTTGGCGTTGCATCCACAACCACCACGCCGACAGTCACTGTGTCGCCGACACCATCGACCACGACTTCGAACAAGCCGCTGACNNTGGCCAGCGGCGCCTATAGCTCGGGGGCGATCACGCTGAGCGGAGGCAGCGCGACCGTCGATATTGCAGCCGGAGTGCTTGCAGCATTCTTCTGCTATCCGGGGCCAGTGCCGGATATCCTGACTGTCAACTATGTGCCGGACTCGGCGAGTTCATCCACGTACAACTTTTCATCCGGAGTTGGATTGGTATACCTGGTGGGCCCGTGCCTGACGTTGACGCCTGCTGCGACGAATCTCACCTGGGCGCAATCCCAGTCTCAAGCTCTTTCGGTAGCAATCACTAATGCCACCGGTGGACCGGCTAACCCCGCGCCCACAGACACTGTAACTCTGACTACCGGGAGTTACACATCGGCAGCGATAGCACTGGTGGGCGGGAACGCGAGTTTCAGCATTCCCGCGGGAACGCTGACAACGGGCTTCAACATCCTCAACGTGAGTTACTCGGGCGACAGCAACTACACCGCGCTGCCGTTAGCCGGGGACGCATTGGTTACGGTGGGACCGGCAGGAGGAGTGACGATGACGGTGACGCCAGCCTCCCTCAATGTCACCACAGCGCAGACGCTGCCGGTGGCGATTACGGTCAGCGCCGGAGCCGGCAGCCCGACGCCAACTGGAATGGTAACGTTGATTACCTCAGGCAACTACATATCCGCGACGACGCCGCTTTCAGGCGGAGCCGCGACCATCACGCTGCCTTCCGGAGCGCTGTTCCCGGGCGTGAACGACCTGGTGGTCGACTACGGCGACGGCAACTACGCCGGCACCAGCGGCGAGGCAATGGTGACCGCGACGGGCCCGGTGCTGGCCTATATAACGGTTGAGCCCGTAGCGGCCAGCATTCAATCCACGCAGTCTCTGCAGGTATCGGTCTGGGTCCATACCGCGGTCGTAGGGGGCACGCTGGCCACAGGCAC
>PMWR01000347.1 GCA_003166055.1 Acidobacteriaceae bacterium | reverse complement strand
TGCTGGACGGCGGCGGAGCGCATGATGCCGCTGACGAGAGCGGCGAAGAGTGCGGCGGGCGCGGCTTTTCCGCTGACGTCGCCAAGCACGATGGCGGTGCGGTTGGGGCCGTAGTCGATGAAGTCGTATAGGTCGCCGCCGATGGTGCGGGCGGGAAGAAAGCGGACGGCCATGTCGGCGTGGGGGTGGGACGGCGCGACGGGCGGCAGGAGGCGGAGCTGGACTTCGCGGGCCATGGCCATATCGCGCTCAAGCTGCGCCTCCTGGCGGCGGACGGCCTGGTAGAGGCGGGCGTTTTCAATGGCGATGGCGACCTGGGCGGCGAGGGTGGTCAGCATGCGCTCGTGTTCTTCATGAAAGAAAGCCGTGCGGGTGTGCTCGAGGTCGAGGACGCCGATGATACGGCCCTTGTAAAAGAGGGGCACGATCAGCTCGGAGCGGGTTTCGGGGTTCATGGGGAGATAGCGCGTGTCTTTGCGGACATCGGGGACGTTGACCGGACGCCACTCGCGGACCGCCGCGCCGACCAGGCCGGTGTTGATGGAGATGCGGCGCGCGGGCGCGTGGGCGTACCCGAAGCGCCAGGCGTAGCGAGTGATGAGCGTCTCGTCCTTTTCGTCGAGGAGCATGACGGTGAACATCTGGTAGTCGATGAGGCGGCGGAGGAGTTGGCCGACGCGTTCGAGGAGCGGGTCGAGGTCGAGGATGGAGATGAGCTCGACGGAAATTTCGTTGAGGACCTCGAGGGTTTGCGCCTGACGGGAGACACGGGCGTAGAGGCGGGCGTTTTCAATGGCCTGGGCGATGCGGGATGCGGTCAGGGTGAGCAGGTGGAGATGTTCAGGGCGGAAGTAGTTGGCTTGCTCGGACTCGATGTCCATGACACCGATGAGGCGATTTTTTGCGATGAGCGGGAGGGCGAGCTCGGAGCGGACCTCAGGGTTGGCGGGGATGTAGATATCGGAGGCTGTGACGTCGTTGAGGAGGATTGGCTGGCGGGTGAGGGCGACCTGGCCGACCACGCCGCGGCCGAGAGGAACGCGGGTGCGCTCGGTCGCCGGAGTGTGGCCGATCTGGAAGCGCATGCGGAGTTCGTGGGTGCGGTCGTTGAGCAGGAGGATGGCGAATATGCGGTAAGGAATGACGGCACGCACAAGTTCAGAGGTGCGGTTGAGGAGGGTTTGCAGGTCGAGAGTGGTGTTGAGGGTCTCGGCGAGTTGCGCAAGATAGGCAACATCGGCGGTTTCGACGCGTGCGTTGACTGGGTCGAGATGGGCCCAGGGGTTGGCTTGAGGCGCGGGGCGATAGTCGCCTTCGAGGTCGGATTGATCGGACGGGGGTGGTGGAGTGGTGGGCATGGGGGCGCAATTGGAATGATAGCGGATGGGGGGCATCAGGGACTAAGGGACTTAGGGAACAGGGAATAGGGAATAGGGAATAGGGAATAGTGGACTAAGGGACTGAGGGACGTAGGGACTAAGGGACGGAGGGATCAGGGAACCGAGGCATCCTCGTGCGCGAGGGTCGGTCGTCCTGATGCGGGCAGGGAAAGGGCGGCTGGCGTTGTTTGCCGGACAGGTATTGGCAGCGAGTTCTTTTTATTCGGCACCGAGTTCGCGGACTATGGAAACGGAGGCGGAGGCGCCGATGCGGTTGGCTCCGGCTTCAAGGAGAGCGCGGACATCGGCGAGGGTGCGGATGCCGCCGGAGGCTTTTACGCCGGAACGGGCACCGGCTACACCGCGAAGCAGAGCGACATCGGCTGGGGTTGCGCCCCCGGTGGAGAACCCGGTGGAGGTCTTGAGGAAGTCGGCGCCGGCCTGGATGGCGATTTCAGCGCCGCGCAGCTTTTCTTCGACGGAGAGCAGGCAGGTTTCCAGAATCACTTTGAGCAGCGCTCCGTGATGATGGGCGACGGTGGCGGTGGCGTGGATGGCGTGATGTACGGCGTGGTGATTGCCGCTTTTGAGCTGGCCGATGGGGATCACCATGTCGAGCTCACGGACGCCGAGGCGGGTGAGGGCGGCGGCTTCCTGGCGGAGCGTGGAGATCAGCGAAGCGCCGAGTGGAAAGCCGATGACGACACCGACGGGAACGCCGGTGCCGGAGAGCAGTTCAACCGCCGTGGAGGCCCAGACGGGGTTGACCATGGCGCAGGCGAAGCGGTAACGGATGGCTTCGTCGCAGAGGTTCTCGACCTGGTGGCGCGTGGCATCGGGCTTAAGCAGGGTGTGGTCAATGACCGCGGCGAGGGTTTGCCAACTGGAGAGTGCCTGTGCTGAAAAGGCGGCAGAATCGAAGGTGCCGTGGTCGAACTCGAGATCCGAGGGTTGGATGGGTGTTATTGCAGCCATGCAATGCTCCTTGCAATGAAAATACCGAAATAGCAATGCCGCTCTGAAGGGCGGCTTACCGGGCGGCCTCCGGGATATGAGTATAGATTCTTACGCCTCGAATCGTAAACAAGACCACTCCAACAATTCCGAGGTGGTCCTAAACATGTTAGGAATGGCCCCGTAAACAATGGGATTTCAAGGGCGAAGCCCTTGGCTAGTCTTTATCCTCCGAGTTGTTTGGGTCGGGTTCTTCGACGATTACGTTTGGCGCGCCCGGCGCGTCACCGGGAATGATTTCGAGCACGCCGCCGGGATCTAGAATGATGACCTCCTTTTGAAGGCCCGATGGTACGTGTGGCGGGGGTATACGAATGTGCGGAGGCGACGATATGCCGAATGGTTGAGCGACCAGGCGTGCAGGCGGGTCTGGGTTGGGCACCAGGTCATAAGGCATATTGGAGTTCTCCGCGGTGCCGGGCGCGCTAGGATTAGGTGCACTATTCAGACCGGAAATACCCGAGCTCGCAGTGATTGTTATGGTGCCCATGCCTGAAGTGAATTGCGCGCCTACGCTTTGAACTTGAGGATTGTCACAGAATAGTACCTGGAAGGAGCCAACCGGCGCCATTGCCTTTTGATGAACGTGACCTCCATCAATCGCCGCATGCCAAGAAGCCAGTCCGAGAGCAGGCCAGTAAATTGGATTGCCTATTGGCAGGCCAGTGCTGTCGAGCGCCAGTCCTGTCATGCCTATGGCAAAATCGTTTTGGTCTGTGCAGAGATTCAAAATGATTCTTGTGCCCGCCGTAATTGTATTGGCTACCAACTGGAGCAGCGGCGGGGACCACGCTGTTTCAGACGGAAATTCACTTGCAGGATTACCCCCTCGGCCCCAAACCTGATTAAACAGCATAATCTGATTGTTCATCATGAAAAGCCCAAACTGCATCCATTGAGCATCCCAGTCATAGTCTTGCGCGTCAGCGGAGCCCTGGTAAGGCGCGTTGCAGTTGATTTGAAGCGAGAACGCGTTCCCAGCAACAACCACATCCTCGATGATGTCAATGGTGAAGGTGAGCCCGATCAAGTGGTCGCCCTGGTTAGGCGGCGCAAAAATATAATTATCAAATCCGTGCAGGTTGCCAATGTACGGAGCCATCGGCATGACGAAAGGGGCTATAGGATTAGACCCATTCTGTTCGACGGCAGTCCACAATTGGTAGCTCTCGTTCGATATGCGGCGCGGGTTCACGACCAGGGGGCTGCTTTCAGTGGAGTGGGCCTGCAGCTCTATGACATATCCTGTTTGTGGGTTTTGTATAAAAACAGCATTAGCCGCGCCGCCGGTCACCGGCAGAAAGTCCCACAACTGGTAATTATTATTGACCGTCTCCTGTTCTTGAAGGATAAGCACCGCGCCACGATCGGTCGCGTCAACGGTGACATCGGCGCCAGGAGGGGAGATCGCGCCGATCCCTACACATAAGTTAGATGCCCCAGGCGCCCCGCTTGCAATGAGATAGTGGTTCGAACCAAGGGGGTCGAGCATCGCTAGCCACCCTTGACTTGGTTGGATCGTCCCACTCCCGCCCGGCGGATTTGGCGGATTGCCGACAATAGGCGTCCCCGGGGGGTAGATCGAATTATTCGTGTCCATCGTTAAGGCGCCATTTGCCGATTGAATCATGTAGCCACCCATAAAAATTTCCTCCTGTTCGCTCGGAATTCGCCGGATGAAGTCCGGTCCGGATGCAATCACTTTCCCATTTGGCGGATTTTGACAAGGCCGAAACTTCGCGGTTGAGCGCGCTGGAGTGCAAAAAGCGGACGCCTGGGCCGCAACTCCAGACGCGAGATGGGGAATTCAATCCTGATTCCGTTCTGTGGATGGGTAACCTTGTCCGTCAATTCGTTCGTTTGTACCACGAAACAACCATCGTCGTCACGGAATTCTGCATCATCGAAGCCCTTCATTAGATTCTTACGCCTCAAATCGTAAACAAAACCACTTCAATAATTCCGAGGTGGTCTTAACGTGTTAAGAATGGCCCCGTAAACAATGGGATTTCAAGGGCGAAGCCCTTGGCTGGAGCTTTCCAGATAGCGATACCAAATAGCGGGCCGTTCAAAAAGGGCTTGCGGGCAGGGCACTGCCGCGGTCCGGTTACCGGCTTACTCGATCTCCATGCGTTCGATGAGACCATCGCGGAACGTGTACGCATGATGGACGACGGAATCCGCGAGAAGGTTGCCCGCGCGATCGTGCACCACCTGATGGACTTGAACAATGGCACAGCCTGGCTGGTTGGTCTCGATCCGCACAGGATCGACGTGGGGATCGAGGACGGCCCACTGGCGGGTCCAGTAGGCGCGGATTTCATCGTGTCCGTGGACACGGCCGCCTTCCATGCCGTTGGGCCAATCGACGTCGGGCTGCATGCGGGCCAACACGGCGTCGATGCGGCGCGCATTGAAATCACGGTAGGCACCGGCAAGCAGGTCGCGCTTATCGCGTTCTACGGTTAGCACTGGGCATTCGTCGGGCTTTGGATGGTCGGGCATGGGCGCGGCTCCGGTGCTATTCGGGGTGGTCGGGGGCCATGAGGCAGATGTCGGGGAGGTTGCGGTAGCGCTCGGCGTAATCCATGCCGTAGCCAATAACGAAGAGGTTGGGGATGGAGAAGCCTACATAGTCCGCTTCGATTTTTTCAAGGCGGCGGGATGGTTTGTCGAGCAGGGCGGCGATGCGCAGGGTCTTTGGGTGGTGCTGGAGGAAGACTTTGCGGAGGTAAGACAGTGTAAGACCGGTGTCGAGAATGTCTTCGACGATGAGGACATTTTTGCCTTCGATGGGCTCGTCGAGGTCCTTGATGAGCTTGACGGCGCCGGAGGAACGCTGACCCTTGCCGTAGCTGGAGACGGCGACGAAGTCGAAGGTGGCATCGACCTGGACAGAGCGCGCGAGGTCGGAGAGGAAGGGCGCGGCGCCCTTGAGGACACCGACCATGACGAGCTTTTCGCCGTTGAGGTCGTGGGTGATCTGGGCGCCCATCTCGGCGACGCGCTCGGCGATCTGCTGGCGGGTATAGAGGACTTCAAGACCCTGGTAGGTGATGGTAGCCATGCACAAGAGTATCGCTTACTTTTGGGGGCAGTACGCAAGGGGTTCTGTGCAAATCTGACCCCTGCGGGCACCTGCGGTGCGGCAGACGCTCGCTATTCGCTCGCACTGGCGTTTTGCTCCCCATCCATTCGCTGAAAACCGCGAATGGATGGAACACCCGGCTTCTTCGGTCCCGGGCTTCCCCCCCCGCCCGCGGCTTTTGGGCGGCTGGCCCGTCTATACTTGAAGAGAGATGATTCCTTATATACATATCTGGCACTTCAGCGTGCCGACCTTCGGACTTATGCTGTGGCTGGCAGCGGTGGCTGCTGCTTTTGTGATGGACCGCAACTTCAAAAGGGCAGGATTGCGCACCGGCGCCGAAGGGCCGGACGCGGTGGGGATGGTGGCCATTGCGATGGTGGTGGGGATTGTAGGCTCCAAGCTGTGGCATGTGCTGGATACGCCGGCGGAATTCCGGGAATACGGCTGGCGGGTGCTATGGGATTCGGCGGGGTTTGCGTGGTTTGGCGGGCTGCTTTTCGGGATTTCGGCGCTGGTGTTTCAGGGCTGGTGGGCGAAGATCGGCGCGCTGCGGACGCTGGATCTGGCGGCTCCGGCGGCGGCTATCGGCTACGGCATCGGGCGGATTGGCTGCTTTCTTTCAGGGGATGGCTGCTACGGCATTCCGACCAAGCTGCCATGGGGAATGAGTTTTCCGCACGGGATTGAGCCGACTTTTGTGCGGGTGCAGCCTACACCGCTGTATGAGCTGGGGGCAGGGTTGGCGATCGGCGCATGGCTTTGGTGGCGGGGCGGCAAACCGCGAGGTACGGGCGCGATTGTGGGCGAATATCTGGTGCTGAGTGGAATNNGTGGTGGGGATTGCGCTGATCTGGTGGGCGTCGACGCGGTCGGTTACGGAACCGGTGAAGTCGCAGGCGCAGGTGGAGCGGACGGCGTAGGGCTGGTTCGATTCCTTACGGGGTTATTAGCCCCATGGATTTACCAGCGGGACTCCGCAATTCTCAAAATCAGAAGTATTTCGGGTTGCTAGAGTTGCGCCATTAGCGAGGGCGGTGGCGGCGATGAGTGCGTCCATTTGCGAGATCGGGCGACCCAGCTTCTGGCGGGCAGCTAAGATTTGTCCGTAGCAGCGTGCGCACGGTACGTCGAATCTGAGAATTTGGCCACGGAAATCACCAGCGATCATGCCTTCAACCGCCTCGCGAAGGGCTATCTGTTTGCGCCCTCCCGGCATGCAATCAATCCCTGACACAAGCTCAGCTATGACGATCGATGTAGTCCAGAGGTTCTCCTCGGGCTGGGCGTCAAGCCACGCAGAGACCTTCGGCTCTGGCCTAGGTAGCATCATCTCAGAGATGACGTTGGTGTCGAGCACAATCATCAGTCGAAGGTCGGAATAGGCCGACTGGAAATTTCGCGCGGGGGAATATCCAACTCCACTCCGCCGAGGGCGGCAAAGCGCCTGTGAATAGCGGTGCCAAGGCCCACATCGGGTGCAGCGGAAAGGGGAGTTTCCTCGATCAACGTTGAGAGATAGGCGCGGGCTTCGGCTTCCATGGAGCGGCCGTTGAGCGCGGCGCGGACCTGGAGCTTGCGCTTGACCTTTTCGTCGAGATTGCGGATTGTAATGGTCGCCATGAAACCAGTCTAGTTCAGAACTGCTAGCATTGCAAGCAGTGACAGCAATGCTAGCAAAATTCGACTGGATTTCCGTTGAGTGAATGGACCGAAACCTCGGGAATTGAGCTTGTGGCTGGTGAGGCGCCCAAGACTGCTCCAAGCAGGCCTACGCGATAGCGGTCGAACTCGTAGGTTCCGGCTGTGGGGAGCTTCTGGGCGAGGGCGCTGGTTTTGTTCCACGCTTCGCGGGCTTCTTCGTTATGGTTTTCGATCCAGAGCAGGGCGCTGCGAGCCAGCCAGTAATC
>PMWR01000358.1 GCA_003166055.1 Acidobacteriaceae bacterium | reverse complement strand
GATGACGATATCGATCCCCGTGAGCTACGGGATCTCTTCGATGTGGCTTGCGAGCTCGAAGACGGCGCACGTCGCGACTTTCTTGAAGAACACTGTGTAGGCCGGCCGGCTCTACGGGAGCGGATTGACGGTCTGCTGCGCGCCGACGCGGAAGCTGTTGTGGACGCGAGATGGACGTTTCCCGCGCTTCTGTGCGAGGCTGGCAGGCTTGCCGCGGAGGACGAACTGCCCTTCGACCGTATAGGGCCGTATCGCGTTCTCTCCCGAATCGGAGCCGGCGGGATGGGAACGGTGTACCTGGCCGAGCGCGATTACGACGGCCATATCGGGTGCGCCGCAATCAAAGTTATTCCCCGCATTCTCGCAGACCCGGAGAACATCGACCGCTTCGTACGGGAGAGGCGCATCCTGGCCCGTCTCAATCACCCGCACATCGCGCGGATGCTCGACGCCGGCCGAACCAAGGACGGTGTGCCGTGGCTCGCCATGGAGTATGTTGACGGAGTACCCATCGACAGATTCGCGAAGGAACGCGGCTTGCAGTTGAAAGCCCGCCTGGAGCTCTTTGAAACCATTTGCGACGCGGTGATGTATGCGCATCGCAACCTGGTCGTGCATCGCGACCTGAAGCCGGNNAACATTCTTGTGACCGCGGACGGGGTGGTGAAGCTGCTCGATTTCGGCATCGCCAAGCTGCTCAGCGAAACCTCAGCAGTGGGAGCGACCTCGTCGGCGATCATGACAGCGGCCTATGCAAGCCCCGAGCAGATCGCGGGCGGCGCGATCACCACATCGTCCGACGTGTACTCGCTGGGCGTGATTCTCTCTGAGCTGATTTCTGGAGAAAAGGGCACGGCTCACCGGAAACGGCTGAAGGGCGACATCGAGAACGTGGTCGTCATGGCCCTACGGCAGGAACCGGAGCGCCGCTATGCGTCGGCCGGCGATCTGGGCGCCGATGCGCGACGTGCACTGGAAGGATTTCCTGTGCACGCCAGGCCCGACAGCGTGGGATACAGAACGCGGCGCCTTATTGCGCGCCATCCCATCGAATTTGCGCTACTTGCAGCCATGTTCTTTGCCGTTTGCATCGCGGCCTTGCTGGCTTTCCAGCAGTACCGCGAGGCGCAGCGCCGCTTTGCGGAGGTGCGCGCAACCGCTAACTCCTTCCTGTTCGGAATCGACGACGCGCTTGCAGGGCTGCCCGGAACCACGCGCGCCCGCATGCTGGTGGCGCAGCGTGGCCAGCAATACCTCGACACGCTCGCGAGCGACCGCTCCTCCGATATGGCCCTCAAGCGCGAACTCGCCTCGGCCTACCGCAAATTTGGCGACATCCTCGGTCAACCTTTCGGCCCCAATCTCGGGGATGTTGACGGCGCCGTGCGAGATTATTCCAAGGCCGAAGCGCTTTTCGCCAGTATCGCTTCCGCTGGCCGCGCGGACGCCGGCGTCTACATCGAATGGGGCCAGGTTCTCACCGACCAATGCCAAATCGCGATCCGTCAATCCGCGCCGGAAAAGGCCATCGCATACGGAGAAAAAGCCGTCGAGGTCCTCGAGAAAGCGGTTGCCTTCAACCCCGGTTCGCGCGACGCACAGGTTGCCCTTCTTCGTGGACGCCTGGCTCTGGTTCTAGCCAGCGTCCCGTGGTCTCTCTTCAATGGTGGCCTGGCGGCATACCAGGAGGCTGCCTCGGATGCCGGGGAGGCTTTGAAGACCGCACGACTTCTCGCCGGCCGCTATCCAGGGGACGAGACAATCCAGATAGCACTCGCCGAAGCTTGCGAATACAGGGACTACACCTGGTACGATCTGCGGCGGGTCACTGGAACCGCGCGCGCAGGTTCTGACGAAGTGATGCTGAGCCGGGAAGAAGTGAGTATAACAAGAGGCCTCTTTGATCGATCCCCGGACCGCTACCACCGCCCGTACGCCGACGCTTACACCGATCTTGCCCTGACTCTCGCTTCCGCGGGGGACGCCGCGGGCGCTGAAACGGCAGCGCGCGAAAGCCTGAGGCGCTTTGAAGAATCCGCTGGCGCGGATCGCGACGACGTTGAGGCCTTTCGCGACGTCGCGGTCGCCCACTGGAGCCTTGCCCGTGCGATGGCAGCGGGCAATCATCGGCCTCAGGCGGCAGCCGAATACGAAAAGGTGGCGGCGGACTATGAACGGCTCGGAAAGACGAACCCCGCTGACCTGCATGACCAGGCGATCATCGAAGCCAACGACTGGCTTGCCGCCTGGTATCTCAAGCGCGGTGAGCGCGCGCGATCCCTCGGCTATTACCGGAGCAACATCCGCGCGCTGACGGGTCTGAACGGGGCGGACGCCGTCGTAGCCCTGGCGCTCGACCAAGAGCGGCTCGGCGATGCGCTCGCCCCCACCGATCCCGCCAGCGCGGTCGACTGCTATCGGGATGCAGCCACGATTTGGAAGAGGCTGAGCGATGCCGGGCCGCTCCTACCCATGGATGCAGACAAGCCGAAGGAAGTCGAGCGCAAATTGAGCGCATTCAAGTGAGCTCGACGGAGGTCTGCCCGTGCATTGGCGGGGCTATCCGGATGGTTCCGCACACCAATATCGCAAGGTGGAGGCCCCTTCTTTGTTCCGCTAGGGCACGATTAGGTTGATGGTTGCGGAGTGCTGATCCGTGCCGCTGATGGCCATGATGGTTACGGTATAGGTCTTCTCCGCTTGGGTAAAGAACCCGCCGCCGCAACTGCCGATTCCCATCGCAATGCCGGCCGAGAGCAGCACTATCGCCAGCCAGCGGCTCTTGCGTGCACGGCGCAGGCCTAGGAGCGGCAGAAGAACGCCAAGCAGCAGGAATGCTTTGGAATTGATTGGCCATTGGGGTTGTATCTGGGCGTGCGCCGCGGGAATCGTTATGGTCAGCGTCGATGAGACCGGAGTGCTGCCCAGCGCGATCGGATTCGGGCTGAAGGTGGCCGTGGCCCCGGCCGGTAGTCCGCTGGCAGAAAGCGTAATGACGCCGGTATAACCGTTGCTCGGCGGCGTTAAGGTGATCGTATAGGTCCCGCTGGCTCCCGGCAGAATCGTCAGCGTCGCGCCGGAGCCGCCGGAGCTGGCGAAGCTGAGGGTAAAGTCGGTGATGGTTTCCGCCACGGTGCTGGAGGTGCTGGCAAGGAAGCTGGCGTTGCCGGAATACACCGCGCTGATAGAGTGCGCGCCGTCGGCCAGGCTGCTGGTAGTGTACGTGGCCATGCCATTGCTCAGAGATACCGCGAACAGCGCGCTTGTGCCATCGAAGAAGGTCACGTTTCCGGTGGGCGTGCCGCCTGCACTCGATACCGTAGCTGTGAACGTAACCGGGTATCCAGCGGCCATCATGGCCGCCGAAGAGTTCAGCTGCGTTGTGGTGGGCGACGTCAGATTCGCGACCGGAATATCAGTAACGTGAATGGTCTCGACGACTGCCGCGACCACCGGCAGCCCAACCGCGGGTGTGTCCGTAACATGAATGGTCTCGACGACAGCGGCGACCACCGGCAGTCCAACTGCGGGTGTATCCGCAACATGAATGGTCTCGATGACAGCCGCGACCACCGGTAGTCCAACCGTGGGTGTGTCCGTCACGTGAATGGTCTCGACGACAGCTGCGACCACCGGCAGCCCGACCGAGGGTGTATCCGTCACGTGAACGGTCTCGACAACAGCGGCGACCACTGGCAATCCAACTGCGGGCGTGTCGGTGACGTGGATGGTCTCAACTACTGCTGCAACCACCGGGAGCGCAGGAGCGGGCGTATCGGTGACGTGGATTGTCTCTAGTACCGCCGCAACCACCGGCAATCCAACCGTGG
>PMWR01000093.1 GCA_003166055.1 Acidobacteriaceae bacterium | reverse complement strand
GAGGTGCGGCGCGTGACGAAGACAACGCGCGTGGGTGAGCGCCGCTGGTCTGAGTCGATGCCTGCGACGAAGTCCTTCGGATCGCTCATTTCGCCTCCTTCGCGGCGGGTTCGTTCTCAGCGGCTGCTTGCGCTTTCGGGTCCGACTGCTGCACGTAGAGGCCGCCGTCCTTGCGAATACGCCAGAAATGGATTGCGATGAAGAGAATGGCGGCGAGCGGCAGAATCACACAGTGCAGCACGTAGAAACGCAACAGCGCATTCGCGTTGACCTGGTTGCCGCCCAGAAGCAGGAAGTGGATCTTGCTGCCTATCAGCGGTACGGCAGAAGAAAGATTGGAGCCGACGGTGATCGCCCAGTAGGCGAGTTGATCCCAAGGGAGCAGGTAGCCTGTGTAGCTGAGCAGCAGCGTGATGAGCAACAGCACAATTCCAATGACCCAGTTGAATTCGCGCGGGGTGCGATACGCGCCACGATAGAAGACCTTGAACATGTGCGCAAAAACCAGGAAGACCATAAGCTGCGCCGACCAGCGGTGGAGATTCCTGAGAAAGAGCCCAGACGATACGACAAACTGCAGGTCCTTCATNNTCCGCGTATGCCTGCGGCACGGACGGGTGGTAGTAGAGCATGAGCAAAACCCCGGTGATGACCAGGATCAGGAATGTTCCCAACGTCAGCGTGCCCAGGTACCACGTAGCGCTGAAGCGCACCATGCGCTTGCGAACTTTGGTCGCGAATAAATGAAGAAAGATATTCTGCTGGATAGCCAGTGCGCGATGGAGCGTGCTGTTACCCGTGCCGCTGCGAAAGACCGATCGCCACACCCGGCTCGCGCGCACTTGTTCGATGATCTGGTCGGCCTTGGTGGGCATGCTCATATCCTCAAATACTGCAATGGCGGAATGTCGGTGGAACGGTCGACCATGAGGTCGCCTTCGTCGCTGACCCAGGTCTTGAGCCAGGGCAGAGGCTTGGGCGCGGGGCCTTCAATCTTTTGACCGGTGCGCGTGAATTCGCTGCCGTGGCAGGGGCACTTGATGATTCCCAGGTCCTGGTTCCATGCAGTCAGGCAGCCCAGGTGCGTGCATACCATGCTGAGCGCAAAGTAACCCTCATCGGCGCGCACCAGATAGATTGCCGAATTGACGTCCATGGTCACCGAATTCAATGCGAAGTCCTGGGGCTTGCCGATGTTGACGATGGGCGATGGTTCATAAAGGACGTTGGGCGAAAGATACTCGTAAGAGAAGACGATTGTGCCCGCGGCTGCGATGCCCAGCGATCCGAGCCCGATCTTTGTGAAGAAGGCTCTTCGATCGAATTCCGCCGGAGGTGCTTGCCGCGTATTGAGTGCGTGGTCGGACATGTATTACCTCTTCAGCGCGCCTGCAATTGCAGGTTTCGCACGCAATGGACGATCGATGGATTCAATGGAAATCAATCCGGTTGGATCCGCGGAAAGAAGGTTGTATGACTCCATGGTGATGGTGCCTGCGGGACAACGCGCCGCGCACAGTCCGCAGCGAATGCAGCGCGACTCATCCTTCAGCATGGCCGAGCCGGCGATCACCCCGAGCTCGTCTGCCTTGATGTCATCCAGTTCAACGCCTAGCAGATCGCGAACCTCTGCGAGTTGCCCCGTGGTCACTTCGTCGAAGGAAATTCGATCGAGCGAGACAAGCTCCAGGCAGTTTTCCGGGCAAACGTCGACGCACCCGCCGCAGAGGATGCATTGAGTGGCGTCCGCGGCGTTGCCCTCAAAGACGGTATTGACCCAGCAATGCAGGCAGCGCTGCGCTTCGGCTACCGCGGCTTCCTCGTCGAATCCGATCTCGACTTCAGTGACTCCGGTGCGGCGATTGAGCGGCAGCATCGGAATCGGTGGCCGCACCAGATCGAGAAGATTCAGCGGCATTCGGTGGCGCTCAAGCACCTCAACTTCCACAATCGGGGCAGGGTGTTCTTTTCCGCGCAGGAACTCGTCAATTCCCACCGCCGCGCGCTTCCCGTCGGCAACACTGTCGATGATGAGGCGCGGTCCGAAGACGCAGTCGCCACCTGCAAAGACACCTGCAGCGGAAGTCATCAGCGTTTGAGGGTTCACTGCGATCAGCCCGCGCGGTGAAACTTCCACTCCATCTTCCGCACTAAGGAATTGCAGATTGGGCGCCTGGCCAATGGCCATGATGATCGTGTCGCAAGCAAGCAGCGTTTCGCTGTTCTCGTAGAAAGTCGGGCTAAACCGCCGGTTCGCATCGAAGACCGACTTGGTTTTCAGCACCTCTAGCGCCACGGCTCGCCCATTCTCACCAATGATCTGCTTTGGGCCAAAGCCAGGGTGGATGATGATCCCTTCCTCTTCCGCCTCTTCAATCTCCTCAAGTGCCGCGGGCATTTCAGCGCGCGTCTCCAGGCACACCAGGTGCACCTCTTGCGCGCCGAGCCGCAAAGCCGAGAGTGAAACATCCATCATCTCGCGGGCGGCGACCGCATCCATGCTTCCCTGGGACGGCTCGAAGTTCTCCACGCCGCCTGCATG
>PMWR01000393.1 GCA_003166055.1 Acidobacteriaceae bacterium | reverse complement strand
GCTCAAGCGCGGCGCCCAGCCCGAGATTGTGCTCAACCAGCTCTACAAGCACACGCAGATGCAGGAGATCTTCTCCATGATCTTCCTCGCGGTCCTCAACGGGCAGCCGCGGGAACTCGGTCTGGACGAGGCGATTCGCTGCTTCATCGATCATCGCATCGACGTTGTGCAGCGCCGCACCGTCTTCCTGCTGCGCAAGGCGCGCGATCGCGAGCACATCCTCGAAGGCTACAGGATCGCTCTCGACAACCTCGACACGGTCATCAAGATCATTCGCGGTTCCGGTTCGCGTGTTGAAGCCCGCGAGAACCTCTATGCATGGGGCAAAGGCACCTCCATCGTTGTCACCCTCGACCGCGTTCGCCTGCCGCATGAGGAAAAAGGCCTTACCCTCAAGCAGATCGACGCCATCCTCGAGTTGCAGCTCTACCGCCTCACCCAGCTCTCCATCGACGAGTTGATGAATGAGCTCAAGCAGGTGCGCGAACGCATCGCCGAGTACGAGTCGATCCTCGCCAGCGACGCAAAACTCCGCGCCGTCATCGTCAAGGAACTCGAAGAAGTCCGCGAGAAATATGGCGACGCGCGCCGCACCCAGATCGTCGACGAAAGCGCGGAACTGCAGCTTGAAGATCTCATCGCCGACGAACAGGTCGCCGTCACGGTCAGCCATCAGGGCTACCTCAAGCGCACGCCCATCAGCATCTATCGCCAGCAGCGCCGCGGCGGCACCGGCCGCACCGGCATGAAGACGCGCGAGGAAGATTTCGTCTCGCAGCTCATCATCGATTCCACGCACGCCTTCCTGCTCTGCTTCACCAACACGGGCCGCGTCTACTGGCTCAAGGTCTACGAGATTCCCGATGTCGGCGCCGCCGGCAAGGGCAAGAGCATGCAGAGCCTGCTCGACCTGCAGCCCGGCGAGAATGTCCGCGCCATTCTCCCCATTCGCGACCTCGAGGAAGAAGGCAAGTTCATCTTCTTNNCGCTCAAGGACTTCTCCAACGTCATGGCGCGCGGCATTATCGCCATCGCCATCGACAAGGACGACGACCTGGTCTCCGCCGGCCTTACCAACGGCAAGCAGACCATCTTCCTCGCCACGCGCGATGGCATGGCCATCCGCTTCGAAGAGGAATATGACGCCGACCGCAATGGCATCGGCCTGCGCCCCATGGGCCGTAACGCCGCCGGCAATCGCGGCATCTCGCTCAAGAAGGGNNGAGGACTATCGCAACAAGATTATTGACTCGTCGGTTGTGAGTGCGGCCGAGAAGGCGGTTGAAAGCGCCTACAAGGCCATGAAGAACCTTGACGAAAAGCTCTGCGTGACGCAGCAACTCATTCTTACGGTCACAGAGAACGGCTTTGGCAAGCGCACCGATGTGGACGAGTATCGTTTGACGGCGCGCGGCGCGCAGGGCGTGACCAACCTCAAGGCAACCCCGAAAGTTGGAAAAACCGCATCCATTCTCCTGGTGAGTGAGATCTCGGAACTGATGGTCATCAGCCAGTTTGGCAAGATCATCCGCATCGACACCAAGACCATCCGCGCCGCAGGCCGCGCCACTCAGGGCGTCCGCCTGCTCAACCTCGAAACCGACGACAAGATCGCCGCCGCCGTCATCATCCCGCCGGAAGAACTGAAGGACGACGAGCCAACGCTGTTGCAGTGAGGACTGCGGGACTACGCGTCCAGCGACGCCCCAGGTCTCAATCGGGACCTGAGGCACTCGGCATTCAAAACGGAGGAGCAAATGTCATCCATATTGGACCCCAAACAACAGAGGCTGCGGAGAATTCTGATAGAGACTGCAACCGGCAATCTCAAGACAGACAGGGTGCGCCTAGTCACATATAAGGAGTTGTGGGGAAGGATTTCGCGGAAGGACTGGGGGCAGGTGCGAGTCCGTGAGATAGTCCCGCGCGTTTTCGACATTTCACTTTTTGAAATCGCCAATGGTAGACCACCATTGATGGAGCTAGTTGTACGAAAGGACACAGGTCTTTCCGGCGGCAGTTGGAACGGCGCGAAGCGTCTATTGGAGGAGAGATCAGGGCACACTTTGCCTTATCTTTCTCACCACGAAGCACAGGAAGCCTGCTGGCGCTACTGGGGGCGAGAGTCCGATTCGAACAATACGGATCGCGGAGCCGAGGAAGGGTACCAGCAGGACCGCTCGGCGACGTTTAGGAAACGCAACGCTCGACTGATTAAGGAGCGAAAGCAGCAAGATGATTACACCTGTCAATCCTGCGGATTTCGTCTGGAGGCGAACGGGGCGTTCATCATAGACTGTCATCACAAGTACCCGCTCAGCCACGGACACGGCGTGCGAATAACCGGAACAAGTGACTTGATGTGTCTGTGTCCGACCTGTCACCGCATTGCACACACGCGCAAGCATCCGCTCGAAGCTGACGAGATTCGTATGCGGAGGGGAATTCCTAGCGCGGCTCAGGTCGGCTGGTGATCAGGGGCGAGTGGCCGGGTGGCGGGCGTCTGAGGTCTCGCCTTTGAGACCTGGGAGTCGTCACAAATTCAAGTGGATTTAAACCATGACCATCGACAAGACAATCCGACGGGTGACGGACTTCAAGGCGCAGCGTATGGAGACATACCGCTATTGGCGGAGCAGGCCCTGCGCCGAGCGCATGGAGGCGGTTGCGGAAATCGTCCGGTGTGCTTATCTTTCCAAAGGGATCGATCTCGAAGATCGTCCAACGAACAAGACCCTGGTCCGCGTCGAGCGCCCGAACTGGAAGGCATTGTGAAAGGCTTGGTGAAACCATGCTGAAGGATCAGAGAGACATCATCGCAGCCTTCAACGCTCACGGGGTGAAGTATCTTGTGATCGGTGGGCACGCCGTCAGCATTCACGCCGAGCCGCGAGGAACCAAAGACCTCGATCTTTTCATCAAGGCCGATGAGGAGAACAGCGGGGCCGTCTTCGCAGCTCTCACGGAGTTCGGCGCCCCCATCGGCGCGATGACGCCAGCCGACTTCAACGACAAGCCGACTTCCGTATTCCAAATGGGAGTCCAGCCCGGCCGGGTGGACATCTTGCAAGGAATTGCAGGAGTCTCCTTCGATGAAGCGTGGGAAAGCCGCGTTGAGAAACTCCTCGATGGTCAGACTCCGGCACACGTCATCTCGCGAGAGCACCTGATTCAGAATAAGCTCGCAGTGGGCCGGTTTCAGGACCTTGCGGATGTGGAGAAACTACGCGAATCCGCACCTGAGGAATAGTCCGTAGAACAAGTTCCGGATGCAGAATGCGTCGAACGAAGGCGGCGCTGGGAAAGTCCAATCCTACAGCGACCAATCCTCCACCACCAGCCCGTTCACCCTTCCGAACTCTCGCGTGTTCGCGGTAACCAGAATCAGATTCCGGCTAAGCGCCTGTCCGGCGATCAGCGTATCGTATTCGCCAATCCGCCGGCCCTTCCGTTCAAGCTCCGCACGAATTTCTCCGGCGGCGTGGGCATCCTGCTCGGAAAAATCGAGCAGCGCTGCATCACTGCTCAGAAATGCCGCCAACGCGTGGGCATAGCGGGTGGCACGCTCATCCTTTGCCGCGCGGTGCCAAAGCTGATGAATGACGATCGTTGAAGTTGCAAGGCCCGCTTTCTGCCGAGTCGCTTCCGCAAACCGCGCGCGAACCTTGGTCGACGTTCCATTGATGAGCGCGATGCAGACGTTCGTATCGAGCAGGTAGCTCACTTGAAGTACTCACGAATCGGCGCGAGGTTTTGCTTGCGCCCATCGGGGAACAGCGGATCACCCTTCATTGCATCGATGCGCACAAATAACTCCTCGGCGGTTTCTTTCCTTACGTCAATCACGGGTTCCAACAGCACGCCCGCGCCCATCCGGCTTATGCGCACTCGGTCACCCCCAAAACGAAACTCCTTGGGAAGTCGCACAGCCTGGCTTCGGCCGATCCAGAACAGTTTTGCTTCGATCTTCTTGGGGATCGTTCCTGTCTTTGCGGTCATGCGCACCTCCCCAATCTATTTATAGAGTAGTCCCAATGACTTCACAGCTTCTTCAGCTTAGCCTCCAGGTTGGGAATGTAGCTCACCTGTGCATCCGGCTCCAATTGCCGCGCTGAAGCAATCGCCGCCTGCCATGCCTGCCGCGCCTCATCCTTCTGCCCCAGCGCAGCTGCAGCATCGCCCAACGCCGTCTGGCTGATGATCTCTTCCGGATCGATTGCCACAGCCTCCTTCGCCAGCACCAGCGCCTCTTCCGGTTTGTGCGCGGCCAGCAGCTCATACGCATTCTGCGCACGGCTCAATGCCGCCGCCTGGTTCATCTTGAAGCTGCCCCGATAGACAAACACTCCGTAGTCGATGCTCTCCGCTGGCTGCACAGCCTGAAAATCCCGGTAAGGGTTCATGCGCCCGCTGGGCCATTCACACCCGCTCAGGTCTCCGGCGCTGATCAGCACCGTCCCGTTGATCGTCGGCGGAACAATGTCCGAACCGCCCGCCCAAAACGTGTCGATCGTCGGCAGCCCGTGGCAAGTGATCCCATAAACTCCGGGATCGATCTCAGGCCTCGCGAAATACGCGAACCAGCACTCCTCGCCAGGGTTCCTGTCCTGCCATTCCTTCACTTGAATGAGCTGCTGAGCCCAATCCACATTGGCGTCGCTGAGCAGATTATGGACGTTCTTCGCCCCACCCCACGCCTCGTTCGCATAAGCCATGTAATTCGGGAACACCGTGAGCGCCGAGACAACATGCGCGGCAATCAGCACACCTCCAACCCAAACCCATCGGCGATTCCCCGCAGCCAGCGCCACAATCCCACCACCCGCCAAAATCGCCGCCAGCGCATAAAGCGGCAGAACATGCCGCGCGCCGATGTTCATTCCGGCCTGAATGGCAACCGCCAGGTACACAATCCACGGAATCAAAATGAACGCCAGCTCGCGTCCCTTGCGCAGCCGCCCGCTCGCAATTGCCCAGCCTGCAACCGCCACCAGCGCNNGCCACGCGCTTCACATCCACCAGCCCCATCAAGTACGACTCAGGCAGCAGGTGAAAGTGGGCAAAGAACAGGATCACACCCGCGCTGAAGTGTCCCAGCGGCGCAGCGTAGTTGGCCAGTGAGGCGCTGAGCTGCAACCCCGCTGGCCGCGCGGCATAGCGGAATCCGTAAAAGCACCACAGCACCAGCACGCCCACCACGACAATCGCCGCCAGCGCGCCCGCCAACCGCAGCGCCAGCCGTCCGCGGCCGCCTTTGGGCGATGCGAACACCTCCCATACCACCAGCAGAACCAGCATCGGCGCTAACAGAATGCCAGAGTGTTTGGTCGCCAGCAGCAGCCCGGCGGCGCCCCCAGCCAGCAGCAGCCGGCCCAGCGAAGGCCGCTTCACATAGCGATAGAAGGCGTAAATGCTCGCCAGAAAAAACAGCGTAACGCCCATGTCCGTAGTGACCAATGCGGAGTGAGCCAGCAGATTAGGATCGAAGGTCACCAGCACCAGCGCAACCAGTCCTGCCGCCGTGCCGAACCACTCGCGTGCCGCCAGAAACACCAGCAGCGAAAGCCCCAACGCCAGCAGCCCCGCCATCAGTCGCATGCGGAAGACAAGCTTCTGGCTGCCCCCGTCGTTGCGGGCAAGAAAATTGCGTCCGCCCATATACGCCTCGCCTTTGAAGTCGCCTCCTGTCAACGGCGGCGTCCACAAATCACGGCCCAGGAGCGGTAGTGCGGCAAGCATCTTCACGAGCGGCGGATGTTCGGGATTGAGCCCGTAGTCGCCGGTATGCAGCATCATGTAGCCCGCAAAAATGTGGTCGCCCTCGTCCCAGGTCAGCGACTCGCGGTGCACGACGTAAACCACCTGCGCCGCCTGCACGGCCAGCAGCAGAGCGACGGCAATCCATACACCTCTGTTTGAAATCTTCACGGCAGTTCGAGCAATCCTTGGGATCTGGGGGATCCCGGTTCTTGTGGACGGTTTATGGGAACGTGTTGATTGTAAACGGGCCTACAGTCATCCCGCATCGCGCAGACAATTATCAGACGTGGCCGCACCTCAACAGGCACTCTCTATTTCAATTGAATGCGTCTAAACTAAAGAGGCTCTGGATTCTCCGCACACTCCTTATGCGGCGAACCGTTTTTACAGTATTTGTGCTGGCTGCACTCGCGGTTTCTTCAGCCAATGGGTCGTCTGTCTCCAAGGCGAAGACGCACAAGCACGCCAATGCAGCGCCAACCACTCGCAGCGTTCAAAACAAAGCGGGTCGCCCCACCCCAGAAGAGGTTGGCCGCGCCGCCGGTCTCAAGATCCGCAGCGACCTTGCGCGCCATCGTGCGGCTCAAGCCGTTCCGCACAGCCGGCAGCGCGTTGCGTCTTCCCAATCTCATTCCCAATCCGGCCGGAGTTCCCATCAAGCTTTGATCGCCAAAGCTCCCTCGCGTACCCCGCAACTCTCAACAGCGCTGGAACACGCCAAGTCCCAAGTCCCCGCCAGAAGTCCGGAACCCCCAGGAAGCCAGGCCCGCTCCTCGCGCCGGATTGAAGCTGCGTCCCTCCACCCCAGCCCATTCGCCCCCAAGACGGAACAGCCCACAAGCGAAACAGGGTCTTTTGCCGAAACAAACTCCTTCGCTGGAACGAGGCGCACCTCCGAAGCCAGCACCACCGCCAAAACCAAGCCCACTCCGGAGATCGACATCCCGGCGCAAGACTCCGATAGCGCCGACTCCGACGTTTCCGCCGCCGACGCTCCCACAGCATACGCCCAGTCTGCGGACACTCCCGCCGCAGGTGTTCCTACTTCGGATGAGAGGATACTCACTCGTCGCGCAGCCATCCAGCCCATTTCGCTGCGCACCTCGCGCTTGGGGATGCCGCCGCCGCTGGTTGGCTCGCGCGCGAATCTGGAACATCAAAACGCGATGTCGGACGCTGAAGGTCTCGAGCGCATCGAAGACGAAGACGATCTCGCCGACCGCATCGCCAAAAAGCTGCTGGTCCCGGTGCCCACGTCGATCGCGCTCACGGTCAACGGCAACCTGCCCGTCAATCACCGCTATTGCCGCCCCTGGACCGCGCTCTTCCTCTCCGACCTGGCGCGCAGCCACGCTGCCGAGTTCCACAGCCCCCTTGAAGTGAGCTCCGCGGTCCGCACCGTCGCCTACCAGAAGCGACTCATGGGGATCAACGGCAATGCCGCCGCCGCCGAAGGCGACATCGTCAGCCCGCACCTCACCGGCGCCACCATCGACATTGCCAAAGGCCCACTCAGCCGTCAGGAAATCGCCTGGATGCGAACCCGCCTGCTCACCCTCGAACAGGCCGGCAAAATCGACGTGGAAGAGGAGTTCCAGCAGGCCTGCTTCCACATCACCGTCTATAAAAATTACGCGCCACCGTCGCGCCGAACCCCACCGGCCCGAACTACGCCGGCCCGGCCCGCCCATCGGAAAAGCGTTCAGCCTGAAATCGCCCTGGCCGACACCGCGCAGCCGGACGCTACGCAGCCCGACGCCGCCCGCCCCGGCTCCGCGCCTGCCGCTCATGCACATCGCCGCCACACCCATCGCAGAACCGTAGCGCGGACAACCGACCCCTCTTCCGGCATCGCCTCGCGCGGACTCTAGAAGCCTGCTTCTTACTTCAGTTCCGCTCTCGACATAAAATCATTGGGTCATTTGCCCCTTCCACGGTACAATCGCGGGCAAATGCATTTCCTTCCCAGGGGCCGCGGCAAGCGGGGACCTGTCCGCTGCTTTCGCTTTCGGGAAAATGCAACTGTGCGAGCAAAGGCGCGGTCAACCTGAGTGGGAGTTGTGCAACAACCCAAAAACGGCTTTCTGAGAGGCAAAATCATGAGCGATCTTGAAGTTCAAGCGGTACCCGGTTCGGTTCCAGCCAGTCCCGGTCTGTCGCAAGTGCAGCGCGTAATCAG